>NZ_BAAILO010000432.1:71462-262764 GCF_054589115.1 Cupriavidus sp. 8B
GCGTGCGCAGCGGTGACTGGACCGGCGCCACCGGCAAGCGCATCACCGACGTCATCAACATCGGCATCGGCGGCTCGGACCTGGGCCCGCGCATGGTGTGCCGCGCGCTCTCGCACCTGGCCGGCAACGGCCCGCGCATGCATTTCGTCTCCAACGTGGACGGCACCGAACTAGCCGAATGCCTGGACCGGCTCGACCCCGAGCAGACCCTGGTGATCGTCTGCTCCAAGACCTTCACCACGCTCGAGACCATGGCCAACGCCTGCAGCGCGCGCCAGTGGTTCCTCGACAAAGGCGTGGCCCAGGACCAGCTGGCCAGCCATTTTGCCGCGGTGTCGACCAATGTGGAGGCGGTGCGCGCCTTCGGCATCGACCCGGCGCACATGTTCGAATTCTGGGACTGGATCGGCGGGCGATTCTCGCTGTGGTCCTCGGTCGGGCTGTCGATCGCGCTGGCGGTAGGCTTCGATGCGTTTGAGGACCTGCTGATCGGTGGCCGCGCCATGGACGAGCATTTCAGCAGCGCGCCGCTGGCGCAGAACATGCCGGTGGTGCTGGGCATGCTCGGCATCTGGTACCGCAACTTCTTCGGCATGCCGACCAGTTGCATGGCGCCGTACTCCACCTCGCTCGAATTGTTCCCCGCCTTCCTGCAGCAACTGGAAATGGAGAGCAACGGCAAATCGGTGCAACTGGACGGCCGCCACGTGCGCGCCCATACCGCGCCGGTGGTCTGGGGCTCCGCCGGCACCAACGGCCAGCACGCCTATTTCCAGCTGATCCACCAGGGCTCGCAGATCGTGCCGGTGGATTTCGTGGCGCCGCTGCGCCCGCCGCGCCTGCTGCCCGGCCATCACGCCAAGCTGCTCGCCAATTGCTTTGCCCAGGCCGAGGCACTGATGCTCGGGCGCACGGCCGAGGAGCTGCGCGCCACCGGCCTGACCGACGAGACCCGTATCGCCCACATGGTGTTCGAGGGCAACCGGCCAAGCAACACGCTGTTGATGCAAGACATCACGCCGCACACGCTCGGCGCACTGATCGCGCTTTACGAGCACCGCACCTTCGTGCAAGGCGTGGTCTGGAACATCAACTCCTTCGACCAATGGGGCGTGGAGCTCGGCAAGATCCTGGCCAAGCCGATCGAGGGCGAGCTGACCGATGCGGCCAAAGCGGCGGCCGGGCAGCACGATGCCTCGACTGGCAGCCTGATTGCGCGCGCGCGCGCGGTGCTCGGCAGCGCCTGACGGAAACGGTCTTAAACCGGCGCGGTCATCCACTCGTCGCTGGCAACGCGGCCGGCGTCGATGGTCAGGATGCGCCCGCAGCGGGCCGCCACGGAGCGATCGTGCGTGACCAGCACCAGGGTGGAACCGGCATCGCGGTTCAGCTCGAACATCAGCGCAATCACGGCCTCGCCGGTGGCCGTATCCAGGCTGCCGGTGGGCTCGTCGGCAAAGAGGATATCGGGGCGGGCCACAAACGCCCGCGCCAGCGCCACGCGCTGCTGCTCGCCACCGGAGAGCGTGCGCGGATAGTGGGAAAGGCGCCCGCTCAGCCCCACGCGGGCCAGCATGTCGGCGGCGCGCTCGCGCACGCCGGCGGTTTCTCCACGCAGCTCCAGCGGCAGCATGACGTTTTCCAGGGCGCTCAGGTGCCCGACCAGCTGGAACGACTGGAACACAAAACCCACATGGCGCCCGCGCTGGGCTGCCCGCTGGTCTTCGTCGAGCTGGAACAGGTCCTGCCCGTTGAGCTTGACGGTGCCCGTGGTGGGCAGGTCCAGGCCTGCCAGCAAGCCCAGCAGGGTTGACTTGCCCGAGCCGGATGCGCCGACAATGGCCAGCGTTTCGCCGGGCGAGACGGAAAACGACACATCGTGCAAAATCGTCAGCGAACCTGTCGTGTCGGCTACGGTCTTTCCTAATGACTCGACTGCAAGAATGGATGAAGACATGAGCAAGAAGTTCTGGTGCGGTTGGCGAAAACTGGCGCTGGCGGTGTGCGTGACTACGCTGTTGCCGGCTGCGGCCTCGATGGCGCGTGCGGCAACGCCTGTGATCCTGGTGCTGGGCGACAGCCTGTCCGCGGAGTATGGCCTGGCCCGCGATGCTGGCTGGGTCAAGCTGATGGAGGCCCGGCTGCGGGCGGAGCGTTTCGATTATAACGTCGTGAATGCCAGCATCAGCGGCGAGACCACGGTGGGCGGCAAGACGCGCCTGCCCGACCTGCTGACGCGGCACCATCCGGCGCTGGTCATCGTGGAACTTGGCGCCAACGATGCCTTGCGCGGCCTGCCCCTGCAGACCACCGAGGCCAACCTGCGCAGCATCGTCACCAGCGCGCAGCAAGCCAAGGCCGGCGTGCTGCTGGTGGGCATGCGGATCCCGCCCAATTACGGGCCTGACTACACCGAGCGATTCTTCTCGCTCTACCCCAAGCTGGCTGGCGAGTACAAGGTCCCGCTGGTGCCCTTCCTGCTGGAGCAGGTGGTCGCCAAGCCCGAGTGGTTCCAGGCGGACCGCATCCATCCCACGGCGCAGGCGCAGGGCACGCTGCTCGATACCGTCTGGCCGCAGCTCAAGCCCTTGCTGAAGTCGCCGGCGGCGGCCAGCACAGCCGGGCGCTGAGCGCGCGAGACGTGCCGCGCCGAGTGGGGGCGGGTGTTGGATGTGGCGTTGACTCTCGGATGCCTACTTGTTCACCATTCGTGCTGTTTCACTGTAAATTCAACTGCTTAACGTCAAAGTCAAAGTCAAAGTCAAAGGCAGTTTCACCTCCCCTGCGGGGAGGCGACCTACTTTCTTGTCTCGCCAAGAAAGTAGGCAAAGAAGGCGACCCGGATGGGGCGAAAGACTCCTCGCCCCATAACGGGAGATGAAAACCTTGACGGCTCGCTGCGCATCGCGGGCGGGTGATTGCCGCCCAGGGGCGGAAATCACGGCTACACCGAATGGCTCTCTATTCCTGCCGGTTTGCTCCCCTCTCCCCCTGAGGGGAGAGGGAGAGACAGCCGTCGTCATGGCACTCGGCTTTGGCCCATGCGGCGGCTTCGGCTAGTGCCTCAGCTTTGCAAGAAAGAAAAAGGCGCCCGAAGGCGCCTTTTTCCTTGTGGCTGCGAGCAGCAGCTTTACTGCGCGCCAGCGCCGCTGGCAGCGCCGGCTTCCGTGGTGGTGGCGGGCTTGAGCAACTTCACCTTGGCACGGTCCTTCAGGCTTTCGTAGAAGGCTTCCAGCTGGCTCTGGCCGACCATCTGGCCGAGTTGCTGTGCCTCGCCCTGGCGTTGCGCGGCGTCTGCCTGCGCAGGCTGGCTGACCTTGCCGATGCGATAGATCGCGTAGCCGTCGGCGCCCAGATCCACGCCAACATAGGCGGGCAGCTTGGCGGTGTCGGCACGCATCACGGCTTCGACTGCCTTCGGCGGCAGGCCATCGGCCTTGGCGCGCGAGACCGTCACCACGGCGCCGAAGCCTTCGGCGCCGCCGCTCTTCTTCAGCGCATCGAGACGCTCCGCACCTGCCTTGGCGGCGAGCTCGGCTGCCTGCTGCGCGATATAGCCTTCACGCACCTTGGCCTGCACGTCCTCGAACTTGCGCACGGTCGCCGGGCGGTAGTCGACGATGCGCGCCGCCACCAGCGTGGTGGGACCAACCTGCACGGCCTCGGTGTTGCGCTTGTTCTTGACGGACTCGTCGCTGAACAGGGCCTTGAGCAGCTTCTCGTTGTTGAGCGGGTTTTGCGCGCCCAGGGCCGGGTTCGGCTGGCGGGTCACGTTGTCGGCGCCCTGGATCGTCAGCTTGAACTTGTCGGCGGCCGGCTTGAGGCTGTCGGACTGTTCGTAGACCGAATTGCCGAAAGCATCCGCCAGTTCGGTGTACTTCTTGGCGGCGAGTTGCTTGCGCAGCTCCACTTCCAGCTCGGTACGGACCTGCTCAAGCGGCTTGGTCTCGGCCGGCTTGATGCCGGTGAGCTTGATGATGTGATAACCGTAGTCGGTCTCGACCACGTCGCTGATCTGACCATCCTTGAGCGCGTACATCGCGTCTTCGAACGGCTTGACCAGCGCGCCACGGCCCATGAAGCCGAGGTCGCCGCCCTTCTCCGCCGAACCCGGGTCCTGCGACTGCTTGCGGGCCACGTCGGCAAACGTCTCGGGATGCTTGCGCAGGTCCTCGAGCAGCTTGGTGGCCTTTTCCTTGGCGGCCTGGCGCTCGGCCGCCGGGGCTTCCTTGGGCGAGCCGATCAGGATGTGGCTGGCGCGGCGCTGCTCGTCGGTGCGAAAGCGCGCGATGTTGCTGTCGTAGTAGGACTTGAGCTCTTCGGGCGTGACCGGCGTCGAGGCGGCCAGCGCGCCGGCGGAGAGCACCAGGTACTCGACCTTGGCTTGCTCGGGCACCGAGAACTGTGCCTTGTGGCTTTCGTAGTACGCCTTCAGCGCAGCGTCATCCGGAGTGACCTTGGCGGCGAAATCGGCCGGCTTGACCTGCAGCGCCTGCACGTCGCGCAGCTGGTCGCGAATGGCGATCAGCCGGTCCAGCAGGGCCTTGGGCACGAAGGCGGTAGCGCCAACCGAGGTACCGAGCTGCTGGGTAGCCAGGTCGAAGCGCATGCGCGCGTCGAACTGCTCGGGCGTCATGCCTTGCTGCGCCAGCAGGTCAATGTAGGCCTTGTCGTCGATCGTGCCGTCTTTCTTCTTCGGCAACTGGGCGATGGCGGGAATGCTGCTGATCGTCTCGAGCAGGCGTTCGTTGGAAACGGTCAGGTGCTTCTTGGCCACCTCATCCGCCACCACGCGCTGCATGATCAGCTGGTCGAGCACCTGCTGGCGTGCCTGCGCGCCTTCGAACTGGCGCGGGTCGTAGTTCGTGCCAAGCATCTGGCGCATGCGCTCGCTCTGGTCACGCACCACGTTATCCACTTCTTGCGCCGTGATAGCGCGGCCGTCGACCTTGGCAAGGTCGTGCGAGCTGTCCATGAAACGCGAGTAGCTCTCCACGCCGAAGAACACGAACGACGGGAAGACAAGCACCAGCAGCAGCAAAAGCATCAAGCGCCGGTTGTTGCGTACGAAATCAAGCATGCTGACTCAGGAAAAGGGTTGTACGAACGCCAAACTACGGGATTCTATCAGGAGCGGCAGGCTTCACGCGATTTGCTACCCTGCGGCGCAATTGGCGAGCCATTTCTGCCCTTGCGGGGCGGGTGGTCCGGGGCACTGCGAGCCGGAGCCGGTTTAATCAAAAGCGCGGAGCGAAAGATGTGAGTGCAAAAAGCAAAACGGGCCACTAAGGGCCCGTTTTGCTGACTGCTTGTTTGGCGGAGTGGACGGGACTCGAACCCGCGACCCCCGGCGTGACAGGCCGGTATTCTAACCAACTGAACTACCACTCCTGAATGGGTGCTACAGGATGCATTGTGTGCCTGGCTTGCCTTGCGGCAGGAGCGATGGTGGGTGCTGAGGGGCTCGAACCCCCGACCTACGCCTTGTAAGGGCGCCGCTCTACCAACTGAGCTAAGCACCCGCTCGTACCGCAGCCGCACTGCATGCTGCAAGCATCGCCGCGCACATATCAGAGTAATTACTGCTGTTTGCGTTGCGAGGGCGCAAGTGTAATACAGCCCTTGGCGTTTTGCCAAGTATTCTTCGCAGCCATTTTTAACCGCCTGCAAAAGCACCTGCAAGCACCTGCGCCCCGCGTAAAGTGGCCCGCGGTGGCCCGCGCAATGTGCGCCCTGCATGGAAAAACGCCGCGGGGGACACCCGCGGCGTTTTTCATCGGCTGCCAGGAGACTACGGCAGCATCGGCGATGACATCAGATCAGTGATGAATCATCTCGACCGGGGCAGCACCCTTGTCCGCCACATCGGCAGGCTTGGCCACTTCTTCCGCCAGCGGCTCGGGCTTGCGCTCGAGCGCGAGTTCCAGGACCTTGTCGATCCAGCGCACCGGGATGATCTCGATGGCGTTCTTGACGTTATCCGGGATCTCCGCGAGATCCTTCACGTTCTCTTCGGGGATCAGCACCAGCTTGATACCGCCGCGATGCGCCGCGAGCAGCTTCTCCTTGAGGCCGCCGATCGGCAGGACTTCACCGCGCAGCGTGATCTCACCGGTCATGGCCACGTCAGCGCGCACCGGGATACCCGTGAGCACCGACACCAGCGCCGTGGTCATCGCCCCGCCGGCCGAAGGACCATCCTTGGGGGTGGCGCCTTCGGGCACGTGGATGTGGATGTCGCGCTTCTCGAACATCTCGTCCGCAATACCCAGACGACGTGCCCGCGAGCGCACCACCGAGCGCGCTGCCTCGACCGATTCCTTCATCACGTCGCCCAGCGAACCGGTGCGGGTGATGTTGCCCTTGCCCGGCATGATCGCGGCTTCGATGGTCAGCAAGTCGCCGCCCACTTCCGTCCACGCCAGACCGGTCACCTGGCCAACCTGGTTTTCCTTGCCGGCCAGGCCGAAGTCGTACTTGCGCACGCCAAGGAATTTGTCCAGGTTTTCCGACGCCACCTTGACCGTGCCCGATTCCTTCTTGAGCAGCAGCAGCTTGACCACCTTGCGGGCGATCTTCGAGACTTCACGCTCGAGCGAGCGCACGCCCGCTTCCCGCGTGTAGTAGCGAATGATGTCGCGCAGGGCTTCTTCGCTGACTTCGATCTCGCCGACCTTCAGACCATTGTTCTTGATCTGCTTGGGCAGCAGGTAGCGCTGGGCGATGTTGACCTTCTCTTCCTCGGTGTAACCCGACAAGCGGATCACTTCCATCCGGTCCAGCAGCGGCGGCGGAATATTGAGCGAGTTGGAGGTCGCCACGAACATCACATCGGACAGGTCGAAATCGACCTCGATGTAATGGTCCTGGAACGTGTGGTTCTGTTCCGGATCCAGCACTTCGAGCAAGGCCGACGACGGATCGCCGCGGAAATCCATGCCCATCTTGTCGATCTCGTCGAGCAGGAAGAGCGGATTGCGCACGCCGACCTTGGCCAGGCTTTGCAGGATCTTGCCGGGCATCGAGCCGATGTACGTGCGACGGTGGCCACGGATCTCGGCTTCGTCGCGCACGCCACCCAGCGCCATGCGCACGAACTTGCGGTTCGTGGCGCGCGCCACCGACTGGCCGAGCGAGGTCTTGCCCACGCCGGGGGGGCCTACCAGGCACAGGATCGGTGCCTTCAGCTTATCCACGCGCTGTTGCACTGCGAGATACTCGAGAATGCGTTCCTTCACCTTCTCGAGGCCGTAGTGGTCTTCGTCCAGCACGCGCTCGGCATTGGCGAGGTCGTTGTTGACCTTGCTCTTCTTGCGCCACGGCAGGTTGACCAGCGTGTCGATGTAGTTGCGCACGACGGTGGCTTCGGCCGACATCGGCGACATGAGCTTGAGCTTCTTGAATTCGGCGTCGGCCTTCTTCTTGGCTTCCTTCGGCATGCGCGCAGCCTTGATGCGCTTGTCGAGTTCTTCCAGGTCGGCGCCCTCTTCGCCTTCGCCCAGTTCCTTCTGGATCGCCTTGACCTGCTCGTTGAGGTAGTACTCGCGCTGGCTCTTCTCCATCTGGCGCTTGACGCGGCCACGGATGCGCTTTTCCACCTGCAGGATGTCGATCTCGCCCTCGAGCTGCGACAGCAGGCTCTCCAGGCGTTCCGTGACGTTGACCATCTCCAGGATCTTCTGCTTCTGCTCGAGCTTGATCGGCAGATGCGCGGCGATGGTGTCGGCCAGGCGACCCGGCTCGTCGATGCCCGACAGCGAGGTCAGGATCTCGGGCGGGATCTTCTTGTTCAGCTTTACGTACTGGTCGAACTGCGACACGATGGCGCGGCGCAGCGCCTCCGTCTCGGCGGTCTCGACCGGACCCGGCGGCACGGGCACGGCTTCGCACATGAAGTGCGATTCGTCTTCGCTCACTTCGCGGATATTCGCGCGCTGCGTGCCTTCCACCAGCACCTTGACGGTGCCGTCGGGCAGCTTGAGCATTTGCAGGATGTTGGCGATGCAGCCTACCTCATAGAGGTCGTCGGCGGTCGGCTCATCCTTGGCCGCCGTTTTCTGGGCCACAAGCATGATGCTTTTGCCCGCCTCCATCGCAGTTTCTAGCGCCTTGATGGACTTCGGACGTCCCACGAATAGTGGGATCACCATGTGCGGAAACACCACCACGTCGCGCAGCGGCAACAGTGGCAAGTGAATCGGCTCAGCCGGGAGGAGTTGTGTTCCGGACATCATTTTCCCCAGTCAGTCATTTAGGCGTAAATTGGGTCTCATGAATCGATTGCAAGACAAGCTTTGCACGCGATTCGATGCTAGTCGCAAAATGCTGCTCCCCGCACTTGCAAGACCCGTCCAAACAGCATACCCCCGTTTCCTCTCCTTCGTTTTACGAAAATGAAGAAAAAAAGCCGCTCGCTTTTCGCGAACGGCCTCTCAGGACTCGCTGCCGGCCTGGCATCGTCATAAGCGCCGGCGTTCGCGTCAGTTCGAACCAGCCACCTTAGGCTGTTCCTCGTACATCAGCAACGGCGGAGCGTCCCCGGTGATGGTGTTCTCATCGATCACCACCTTTTGCACGCCCTTGTAGTTAGGCAGGTCGTACATCACATCCATCAGCGATTGTTCGAGGATCGAACGCAGGCCACGTGCACCGGTCTTGCGGCGGATTGCCTTGCGGGCAATCGCGGACAGCGCGGCCGGGCGGATTTCCAGCTCAACGCCTTCCATCGCCAGCAGCTTCTGGTACTGCTTGATGAGCGCGTTCTTCGGCTCGACCAGGATCTGCATCAGCGCGGCTTCGTCCAGCTTGGCCAGCGTAGCCACTACCGGGAGGCGGCCGATCAGTTCCGGGATCAACCCGAACTTGATCAGGTCTTCCGGCTCGACCTGCGGCAGCACTTCGCTGGCCTCGCGCTCTTCCTTGCTCTGCACCTGCGCGGCAAAACCGATGCCGGTCTTGTCCGAACGCTGCATGATGACCTTCTCGAGGCCATCAAACGCACCGCCGCAGATAAACAGGATGTTGGTGGTATCCACCTGCAGGAAGTCCTGGTTCGGGTGCTTGCGGCCGCCTTGCGGGGGCACCGAAGCCATGGTGCCTTCGACCAGCTTGAGCAGTGCCTGCTGCACGCCTTCACCGGAGACATCGCGGGTGATGGACGGGTTGTCGGATTTGCGCGAGATCTTGTCGATCTCATCGATGTAGACGATGCCGCGCTGTGCCTTTTCCACCTCGTAGTTGCAGTTCTGCAGCAACTTCTGAATGATGTTTTCCACGTCCTCGCCGACATAGCCGGCTTCGGTCAGCGTGGTGGCATCGGCGATCACGAACGGCACGTTGAGCAGCCGCGCCAGCGTTTGCGCCAGCAGCGTCTTGCCCGAACCGGTGGGGCCGATCAGCAGGATGTTGCTCTTGGACAACTCGACGTCGTCCTTCTTGCCGAGGTGCTTCAGGCGCTTGTAGTGGTTGTACACCGCTACGGCCAGGATCTTCTTGGCCTGCTCCTGCCCAATCACGTACTGATCCAGGCTTTCGCGGATCTCGTGCGGGGTGGGGAGATCGGACTTGGCCGTGGCTCCCGCGTCCTTGTCGGATGCGGCTGCCTCGTCGCGGATGATCTCGTTGCACAGGTCGATGCATTCGTCGCAAATGAACACCGACGGGCCCGCGATGAGCTTCTTTACCTCGTGCTGGCTCTTGCCGCAGAACGAGCAGTAAAGGAGCTTCTCGCTGGATGAACCTTTTTTATCCGCCATAGGAATCAGTCACATTAGCAGTGTGCGTGCCGCAGTGCCAAGGCGCTGCGGGGATACGCTTCAAACGCATCATACGCCAAAAAATTTGGCGCGGCGGGTAGGACCCCCACGCTGTGGGGCAAAAGCAAAAACGAGGCACAAGGCCTCGTTTCTGTATAGCCTTCTTCATTCCGGGGCCGGCCCACGACACCCGGAGGCATCGTCGAGCGGCACCTGCCCGGCCCGCCGTGCTGGCAGCCAGGCCGGCCTGTCAGCTACGGCGAGCGAGCACCTTGTCGATCAGGCCGTAGTCCACTGCCTGTTCGCCGCTCATGAAGTTGTCGCGATCGGTATCGCGGGCAATCTTCTCGACCGGCTGGCCGGTGACTTCCGACAGGATCGTGTTGAGCCGCTCGCGCAGGTACAGGATCTCGCGGGCCTGGATCTCGATGTCCGAGGCCTGGCCGCGCGCGCCGCCCAGCGGCTGGTGGATCATGATGCGCGAGTTGGGCAGCGCCGAACGCTTGCCCTTGGCGCCGGCAGACAGCAGGAATGCACCCATGCTGGCAGCCATGCCCATGCACAGCGTGGCCACGTCCGGCTTGACGAACTGCATGGTGTCGTAGATGGCGAGGCCAGCCGACACCGAGCCACCCGGCGAGTTGATGTAGAGCGAGATGTCCTTGTCGGGATTCTCGCTTTCCAGGAACAGCAACTGGGCGACCACCAGGTTAGCGGTCTGGTCGTTGACTTCGCCGACCATGAAAATCAAACGCTCCTTCAACAGGCGCGAATAGATGTCATAGGCGCGCTCGCCCCGACCGGACTGCTCAACCACCATCGGCACCAGCCCCAGTCCCTGCGTTTCCAGGGCGGAGGCCTGCGTGGTGGCCAGACGGTCAAGCAAATCATTGCGGGTCATGCAAGTTCTCCTGGAGTTCGGTAAGAGACAAGGCTGCGGCCGGCGCGCCATGCGCCCCGGCCACGGGCCAGGCTCAGGCCTGCTGAGGCTGGTTGTTGCCTTCGGCAGTCAGTTCCTCGAAGGACACCGTCTTGTCGGTGACCTTGGCCTTGTCGCACACGAAATTTACCACGTTGTTTTCAAGCACGTAGGCCTCCATCTCGGCCAGGCGCTGCTGGTCACCGTAGTACCAGCGCATGACTTCCTTCGGGTCTTCGTAGCTCTTGGCGAAGTCTTCGATCTCGGCCTTGATCTGGTCTGCCTTGGCGTCCAGGCCGTGGGCCTTGACGATCTCGGCCAGGATCAGGCCCAGCTTGACGCGGCGCTCAGCTTGCTGCGTGAACATTTCGGCCGGGATGGGCATGTCCTTGGCGTTCGGCATGCCGCGTTGTTCCAGGTCGCGACGGGCCATTTCCACCAGGCGCTCCTGATCTTGCTCGATCAGGGCCTTCGGCACTTCCAGCTCGCTCGCCTTGAGCAGCGCGTCCATGACCTGGTCCTTCAGCATGGCGTGCGTACGGCGCTTGACTTCGCGCTCCAGGTTTTCGCGGATGTCGGCGCGCATCTTGTCGACGTTGCCGTCGGCGACGCCCAGCGACTTGGCGAACTCGTCGTTGACTTCCGGCAGGTGCGCCCACTCGATCTTCTTCAGCGTGACGGTGAATTCGGCAGTCTTGCCGGCCACGTCCTTGCCGTGATAGTCCTCGGGGAACGCCAGCGGGAAGGTCTTGCTCTCGCCAACCTTCAGGCCCAGTGCAGCTTGCTCGAACTCGGGCAGCATGCGGCCTTCGCCCAGCACGAAGCCGAAGTCGTCAGCCTTGCCACCGGGGAATTCCACGCCGTCGATCTTGCCAACGAAGTCCAGGGTCACGCGGTCGCCATTCTGGGCGGCCACTTCCGCACCGCCGTCGCCGTGCTCGCCGGCTTCGCCACGGGTGTGGTAGTGCACGCGCTGCTTGCGCAGGATGTCGATGGTCTTGTCGACTTCGGCATCGGTGATTTCGGTCTTGGTACGGGTCACTTCGGCGCCAGCCAGGTCACCCAGCTTGACTTCCGGATAGACCTCGAAGGTTGCGTCGAAGGCCACTTCGTCTTCGCTCACGCCGTCGGTCTTGACTTCGAACTTCGGCTGGCCGGCGACCTTCACGTCTTGTTCTTTGGTGATGTCGAAGAACTTGCGGGCAGCCTTGTCGAAGCGCACTTCGAACTCGACTTGCTGGCCGTACTGCTTCTCGACCATCTTCATCGGTACCTTGCCGGGACGGAAACCGGACATCTTCACCGTCTTCGACAGGCGAACCAGACGTTCCAGCTTTTCCTTTTCGACTTCGGCCTTGGGAATGGCCAGGGTCACCTTGCGGTCCAGTTTGCCAAGGTTTTCAATGACATTCGACATGGTCGTTGATCCAATCCAGAGTGTTGTTGTGTTCGTGAGCGCACCCCGCTCGCGTGCCCGAGAAGACACAGGCAAAGCGACGGCAAATGCCGATACCCGGCACGCGAACCCACGCAAACCGAATCGGACGCAGGACACGCGCAAGAAAATGGCGTTTCCAGAGCATCCGCAGGCGCAGGTCCACGCAAACGGAAAACGGGGATTATCGCACGGTTTTCATTCGGTTCCGGCAGTTTTTACCCGGGAACCGGCTCGGCGGGCACATCGCCGCTTTCACCGCCAGCGTCGCCTGCACCGCTCGCCACCTGCCCCTGGCGCAAGGCACGCACCAGCAGCCGCGCCGGATCGATGGCCTCGGCCAGCTCGAGTTCGAGCGGCAATGGCTCCCCTTCGATCTGGCTGGCCAGCAATTCCGCCCCCAATGCGGCCCATGTGAGGCCGCGCGAGCCATATGCAAGTGCCGCGTACAGCCCCGGCAGGCGAGGGATATCCCTTAGGCGCGCCCCGCTGAGCGCGGCGGCGTCCCGCGCCGCCTGGGCCTCGTCGGCCACGCGGCCGATCAGCGGCAGGCGGTTGTGCGAGACGCTGCGCACGCCAACGTAGCCTGTGAGCGTTGCCGGATCCAGGCTGGCGGCCGCGCCGGCAAGCGCGGGCAGCAAAGCGGCCAGCCGGGCGAGGTTCTCGGCGTGCACTTCAGGGCGCTCGTCCAGCGCGCCGGCATCCTGCCCATCCGGCTCGTAGCTGGAGCCGATGCGCGCGGTGCCGTCCGCCGCGCGCGGCAGCAGGTAGCCAGTGCCGGTGACCACGCAATCGGGCCATTCGCCAAGGCGTGCCAGCGCCGCCGGCTCCAGCGTGGTGAGCTGGCCGCGCACCCGGTCGATCGTCATATGGCGCAGCGCAAGCAAGCGCAGCGCTTCGTGCGCGTTGGCCACCACCACCACCGGCGCTGCGGCCAGCACCGCGCCCGCCTCGTCCAGCGCCTGCCAGCCATCCGCGACACGCGCCAGCCGTGCCACCCGGCTGCCATAGCGCGCCGTTACCGCCGCCGCGGCCTGCGCCAGCTGCGCGCGGCAGATCTCGGGCGGCGGCGCCCAGCCGCCCTGCCCAAACCACAGCCCGCCGTGGGGTACCGGCGCGCCATGCCGGCTGGCGGCTTCCTCGGCGCTCATCCAGCGCGCGAACGCCTCCGGAAAGCCCAAGGCGGCGAGAGCCGCCTGCTGGATGCCCGCGTCCTCCTCGCCCGCGCCGGTCTGCAGCACGCCGCAGCCCTGCCAGCCGGGCGCATGTCCCGCCGCCGCCAGCGCCGCCCAGGTCCGCAGGGACTGCAGGTTGCCGGCCCGCGACAAGCGCGACAGGACACTGTCATCCGAGGACAAATGCGGATGCATGGCGGCGGCGCGGTGGGCCGAGGTCAACTGCGCCGGGCCCTCGTGGGCATCGAACAACGTCACGCGCCAGCCACGCGCGGCCAGCCGCTCGGTGACCGCGCAGCCGGCCAGGCCAGCGCCGATGACGATCGCGTGCCGCTCGGGCCAGGCCGCGGCACACGGCGGCGGCTGCCGCCGCGTGCCGCGCATGACAGGAAAGCGCGCCACGGTCATCGGCGGCGCGCCGCCAGATCCTGGGGCCGAACCGACCGCGAAGCCGGCTGCTTGCAAACCCCGCTGGAAGGCGCTGTCCGCCACATGTGTGGCCAGCGTGGCCTCCGGGCGCGCCAGCCGGGCCAGGCGCTTCATCAGTTGCGGCTGCCACATATCGGGATTGCGCGCCGGCGAAAAGCCGTCCAGGTAGAAGGCATCCGCACCCAGCACCAGCCGCGGCAGCACGGCATCGAAATCGCCAAACGCCAGCGTCAGCACGACCGCCCCGCCCTCGAATTCCAGCCGGTGCAGGCCGGGCAACGCCGGCGGCCACGCGGCCCTCAGCTCGGCGGCCAGCGGCGCGAGCGCCGCCTGAGCGCCAAGGCTGGCATGCATCGCGGCAAGCCCCGCGCTGGTAAACGGATGCTTCTCCACCGACACGAAATGGAGCCGCCGGCAACGCCTGGGATCGTCTCGCCATGCCTGCCAGGTTGCCAGGAAGTTCAACCCGAGCCCAAAACCGGCCTCCAGGATCACGAACTGCTCGCGCCCGCCCCAGGCCTGCGGCAAGCCGCAGCCGGCCAGGAAGACTTGACGGGCCCTCTCCAGGCCATCCGCGTTACCGTGGTAGACCTCGTCGTAGCGCGGCGAGTAGGGCGAGCCTGAAGCGGAAAAAGCGGGCTCGGCGGGTTCTAAGGCGCGGAATATGGACAAGGGGACAAGGGGACAAAGGTCCGCAGATTGGGAAATGCGGGGGCGCGTCAGACGCGAAATGCGTTGGGACTGGAAGATGGCGAAGGCGCTCGCAATCGCAATCGCCAGCAATCGCCCGCCAGGCGCGCCCTGCGGCATGCCGCCGGCGCGCCCCAAAGCCCGGCGATGGTAGCATAGCGCCCTATGCCGCCGGCCCCTCCAGGCCGGCACCCGCACGCCCCGCACGCCCTTTTCCCGCCTCGCCATGCTCAGCTACCGTCATGCCTTCCACGCCGGCAACCACGCCGATGTTCTCAAACACGCCATCGTGGTCCAGTTGCTGGAGCAGTTGAGCCAGAAAGACAAGCCCTTCTGGTACATCGACACGCACGCCGGTGCCGGGCTGTACGCGCTCGACCACGCCTACGCGCAGAAAAAAGGCGAGTTCGAGACCGGCATCGCCCGGCTGTGGCAGGCCGCCGCCGCCAAGCGGCCCATGCCGACGCTGGTCGAGGATTACCTGGAACAGGTACGCACGCTGAACCCGGACGGCAACCTGAAGCACTACCCTGGCTCGCCCTGGCTTGCCTGGCAGATGCTGCGGGACGCGGACCGCCTGCGCCTGTTCGAGATGCACAGCACGGAAATCCAGGTGCTGCGCGATAACTTCCGTGGCGCCGGCCGCCGCGTCATGCTGTACGACGGCGACGGCTTTACCGGCATCAACGCCATCCTGCCCCCGCCGCCGCGCCGCGCGCTGGTGCTGATCGATCCATCTTACGAAGACAAGCAGGACTACGGCCGCGTGGTGCGCAGCCTGCAGGATTGCCTGCAGCGCTTTGCCACCGGCATGTACGCAATCTGGTATCCCGAGGTGCAGCGCCGCGAATCCGTGCAGTTGCCGGTGCAGCTGAAAAAGCTGCCGCTCAAGAGCTGGCTGCACGTCACCCTGCGCGTCAAGCACCCGGTCGCCGGCGGGCTGGGCCTGCACGGCAGCGGCATGTTCATCGTCAATCCGCCGTGGCGCCTGAAGGAAACCCTGGAGGCAGCCATGCCCGCCCTGGTGACGATGCTGCGCCAGGACGACGGCGCCGGCTTCACGCTGGAAGCGCAGGAAAGCTGATCCTCGCGCCGGTTGGCGGACAGGATGGCAGCGGAACCCGCACCGCCGCCGCCGCGCACGGCAAAGGCATCGTGACAGGCGAGCACCTGTCACGATCGGAACTGCCAAGCGATCGAACCGCCGTCAGGAGATGGTGTACCTGTTCTGCCGGCTGCGGGAATAGAGCCCTCGCGCGAGTTCCAGGATGTGGTCGCGATGGCGGTCGAATGCCTCCAGCACAGCGGGCTCGTCCGGGCGTAGTTCGGGGCTGAGGTTGGAGAGTACCGCGCGGTCGACCTCGAAGGAGATTTCACGCGAACTGTCGTAGCCCCAGAAACATACGCAATGCCTGGATGGGTCGTAACTCCGGCTGGGATTGGGGAAATTGAGTGCCATATCTGCATCGTAGTCCGATTCGCGCCCCTCCGTACGGTATAGAAGGCGTGGCAGCCGTATTTGCGCCGGATTCAGCAGCCAGCTCCCCGGCAAGTCTGGAGAGGACCGCTTTCCCTTGTCATTTCACCCACCTGCGGCGTCGCTTTTTGCTGGCCGGACATGACGCGACATATGCACCGGGAAGACCAGATCTAAGCATCTTCTACTTCGCCCGCGAACGGCTAGACCGTACGATTCCCGAAACATGCACGGCGGCACGTCCACCGTGGTCCGGGACAGGACGGCAACCATAAAGCCGGCCGCCGGAAATCAACACAAGGGTCAAGGGGTCATATGGAAAGCTTGCGCGGAGCCAGAAACGGGTGGGCGCCTGACGTCGAGGTGACGGACAGGGGCATCTGGAAAAACACCATTGCCGCAGCCAGCCACGCGCTGGAAACCGTCGCGCTCATCGAGCACGGCGTTGGCATGACATTAAAGCTGCAGCGCAAGGTCCGCGCGCTGCGCGAGCGGTTGCACGCAACGCAAACCGAGCTCGACCGCTACCGCGACATGCACGCCGCCGCCATGCAAGCGTTGCGGCAGGCCGAGGCGACACCGCCCGAAGACACCGGGCGGCTGCGCGCCGAAGCCGAAGCCCTGCAGATGCGCAACCGAGCCTACAAGCTGCTGGTCGAGCATTACGCGCGGGCCGGCATTCCCATCGATCTGGCCGTCTTCGCCAGGCAGCGCCGCCAGGTCCTCCAGCACATCCTGTTCCAGCAACGCCGCGGAGTCGCCCCGGCGCAGATCAGCGTCGACGATATCGCGTTCCTGCTGCGCTGATCCCATCGCCGGGGCGAAAGAGATTCCGTCGTCCATTGCGACCATCGCGGGCCAGCCGGAGTTGCTTACACCGGCTGCGCTTTCAAAGGCCCGCGCAGTTCGCGGGCTTTTTTTTCCCCGGCGGGCGGGCTCAATGTAGCTATTGACGAACATTGATCGCACAAATGATAATACGTCGCATTTGCAACCATTCGCAGCCGCGCGCACGCCATGTCGTCACATCCCTCGCGCGCGTTCGGCTTGTTCGCCTACTACGAAGAACTGGTCGGCACCTGGACTCGCAAGCTCGCCAATCGCTTTGATGCCGAGGACCTGACCCAGGACGCGCTGCTCAAGGTACTGGAGCGCAAAGGCAGCCCGCCCGAACATCCCCGCGCCTACCTGCACCAGACCGCCCGCCACCTTGCCATTGACGCCTACCGGCGCGAGGGCGGCCGGCAAGCGCTCCCGCTTGACAGCATCGACGCGCATCACGCAAGCTCCGGCGATCCCGAAGCCGCGCTCCACGCGGTTCAGCTCGCCAACGCGCTCGAGCAGGCGCTGGCGGAACTGCCGCTCACATGCCGTCAGGTCTTTGTCTGGCAACGCCTTGAGGGGCTCTCCCAGCAAGAGATCGCCGAGCGCCTTCAGGTCTCCAGGAACATGGTCGAGAAACACATGATCCGCACGATGCGCCATCTGCGCGACCGGCTCGGCCCGCAAGCACCCCATTGAGTACCGCGCCTTGATCCAGGCTCCAGCCCCCTCCTCCTTGCCCCCAACCCTGCTTGGGGCGGCACGCAGATGACAACCCCGGACGCTCCCCGCGAAGCCGCGGCACGCTGGTTTGCGCGCACCCGCGATGGCTCGCTCAGCGAGCAGGAACGCCTTGAGATGGCGGCCTGGCTCGACGCCAGCCCCGTGCACCGGGCCGAATACACGGCGCTGGAGCGCATCTGGCAAGCAGCCGGCACGCTCGACCCGGAGCGCCTGCGCGCCCTTGCGATAAGCCCTGCACCGGCGGCCGCCGCCCGGAGATCGCGACCCGCCTTGCGCGCGGCCATGCTGGCCAGCCTCTGCGCGGTGGCCGTCGGCGCCGCGTGGCTCGTCCGCCAGCAGGCCGCGCCCGGACCGACTACCTATGCGGCCAGCGATGCAAGCCACTACACAGCCAGCTTCAGCACCGCGCCCGGCGAGCGGCGACGCGTCACGCTGCCCGACGGCTCCGTCGTGGAGCTCAATACGCGCACGCGGCTATCGGTGCGATTCGAGCCGGGCCAGCGCACCGTGACCCTGGCCGACGGCGAGGCCATGTTCGAGGTGGCGCACGCCAGCGAGCGGCCCTTCGTGGTCGATGCCGGCAGCGGCACCGTCACGGTCACCGGCACCCGCTTCGACGTGCGCCGGGATGGCGCGGAGGTCGCGGTCGCGGTCGAATCCGGGTCGGTGGGCGTGCAAGGCCGCAGCGCGGCGCCGTCTGCCGCGCGCCTGTCGGCCGGCCTTGGCACGCGCATTGCCGCAGATGGCCGGGTCGCGCCGGCGGCGGCGGTCGATCTCGGCGCCGCCATGGCGTGGCGCGAAGGCAAGCTGCTGTTCAAGGACCAACCGCTGTCACTGGTGGCCGCCGAGGTCTCCCGCTACCGGCGCAGCCCGGTCAGGATCAGCGACGCCGGCACCGGCGCGCTGCGCCTGAGCAGCGTGTTCCGTGCCGACGATACCGACGCCCTGCTCGCGGCCCTGCCTCAGTTCCTCCCGGTGGGCGTGCGCACCCTTGCCGATGGCAGCGCGGAAATATATTCACGCTAGATTCAGGTTTTTGCTCCGCGTTTCGTCTTCTCCCGGAACGTGCCCGCGCGCTGCGGGCCTGCGTCCCTTTATGCCAACCCGGCCTATCCGAGAAGACCCGACGTGACCCAGCAACATCCTGAGAAGCAGCAACAGATCCCGGCCCGCCACGCACGCGCCAAGCCCCTCCTGATGGCCACCATGGCCGCCACGCTGATCGGCGCCATTGCCGCGCCGGCCACCGCGCAGCCGGCCCAGCAAACACCGCTGGCGATCGACATCCGTGCCCAGCCCCTGGCCGATGCGCTCACGCAGCTCGGCCGGCAAACCTCGCTGCAGTTGTTCTTCACGCCCGCGTTGGTGGCTGGCAAGCAGGCCCCGGCCGTGCACGGCAGCATGCCCGCCGAAGCCGCGCTCGATACGCTGCTCAAGGGCAGCGGCATCCGCTACCAGCGCAATGGCAGCGGCATCGTGCTGCAGCCAGTGGGCCAGGCCGGTGCCGCCGCGCCGATCGCCGCCACCACGGCATTGGCCGCAACGGCAACGGCAACGACGGCCGCGCCCGCCCCGGAGCCGGCCAGGATGCTCGAAGCCGTGGAGGTCACCGCCTCGCGAACCTCCAGCGACCTGATGAGCCCCGCGCGGCAAGTCACGGTCATCGACCGCGCGGAGCTCGACGAGCTGAAAACCGGCTCCGACAGCGTCGCCACCCTGCTCTCCAAGGTCATTCCCGGCATGGCCGACTCCAGCCATACCGTGACCGATTTCGGCCAGACCTTGCGGGGACGCGGCATGCTGGTCCTCGTCGACGGCATCCCCTTGAACACCAACCGGGACTCGGCGCGTAACCTCGCCAACGTGGACCCGGCGCTGATCGAGCGCATCGAGGTCCTGCGCGGCAGCAGCGCCATCTACGGCGGCGGGGCCACCGGGGGCATCGTCTCCATCAACACGCGCCCGGCCGGCGGCCCGCCGCTGTCGGAGACCACGTTCTCGCTCACCTCTGCGCTCTCCCGGCTGCGCGCGGACGGCTTGTCCGGCCAGCTGCAGCAGCATGTCTCCGGCAGCGAAGGGATGGTCGACTATGCCTTCGACGTAGGCGCCCGCCGCATCGGCAGCGCCTACGATGCGCGCAGCCAGCGCATCGCCCCGGAACCCAGCCAGGGTGACCTGTTCCAGTCCGACAACTACAACCTCGGCGGCAAGCTCGGCCTGCGCCTGACGCCCGAGCAGCGTGTGCAGCTTGCGGTGAGCCATTTCAACGCCAGGCAGGACACCGACTACGCCTCCGACCCATCGGTGGCGCGCCTGGCGCCGGGCAGCGTGCCCGCGCGCGCCATCAGCGGCCTGCAACTCGCCGACCAGAACCAGATCCGCAACACGCTGGTCAATCTCGAATACGAGCACAAGGACCTGGCAGGCAGCGCGGTCTCCGCGCAGCTTTACTACCGCGACTACTTCACGCGCTTCACGCCCTTCGACGCGCGCGCGGTGGCCACCCGCGGCGGCAATGTCGACCAGTCCATGCAGAACTCCGACGTGTTCGGCAGCCGGCTCACCATCAAGACGCCGCTGGACAGCGCCAAGCGCACCCGCCTGGTGTGGGGCCTGGACTTCGAGCAGGAGCGCAGCGACATGCCGATCGACATCTTCGATCCCAAGGCCTATGACGCCAGCGGCGGGCGCGTCTTCAACAGGACCGGCACGCTGACCTACATGCCGCAGATCACCACGCGCAGCCTGGGCGGCTTTGGCCAGCTCCAGCATAAGTTCAACGAGCAGTGGTCGGCCGAGGGCGGCCTGCGATACCAGTACGCCAACGCCCGCTTCAACGACTTCGTGCCACTGTCGCAATCGCGCGTGGCGCAGCCGGCGACCGTAAAGGGCGGCGCAGTCGACTACACCGCGCTGCTGGGCAATGTCGGCGTGGTGTACAAGCCGGTCAAGGGGCACGAGGTCTATGCCTCGTTCAGCCAGGGCTTCAACCTGCCCGACATCGGCCTGCAGGTGCGCAACGCGCGCGCCGGCTTCGACATCGGCTCGTCCGACCTGCAGCCGGTCAAGACCAACAACTACGAGCTCGGCTGGCGCGGCGCCTTCGGCAACACCCTGACCTCGCTGGCGGTGTTCTACACCACCTCCGACCTGGGCGACGTGCAAAGCTTCAACAACGGCCTGATCCTGACCCGCACCGCCGAGCGCATCCATGGCGTGGAAGCCTCGGCCGACTACCTGTCCGACAACGAGCAATGGGGCAGCGGCGGCACCTTCACCTGGATGCGCGGCCGCGAAACCCCGCAAGGCAGCCCGAGCCAGCAGATGAGCGGCTACCGCATCCCGCCCCTCAAGCTGACCGGCTATGTGCAGTACCGGCCCACGCCCGCCTGGAGCAACCGCCTGCAAGCCGCCTTCTTCGCCGGGCACGACTACCGGCTCAACGGCGTCGACAGCTTCGGCCGGCGCGATGTGGCCAGCTACACCACGCTGGACCTCATCAGCCGCTACCAGGTCAGCAAGAAAGACACCGTCACGGTAGGCATCCAGAACCTGCTGAACCGCTACTACTACCCGCTCTACAGCCAGCTCCTGCGCAACAGCAACAACACCTCGCACCTGCCCGCGGCAGGCATCGTCATGACGGCCACCTACGTGCATCGCTGGTAGAAAGAGCGGGGGCACCAAGGTATTGTCGGCAGAATTCGATATACTGTATATGCATACAGTCATTCGCGGACACCATGTCATCTGCCCCCCGCCGCATCGCCCACCTGGATATGGACGCGTTCTACGCGTCCGTTGAGCTATTGCGATACCCGGAACTGCGCGGCATGCCCGTGGTGATCGGTGGTGGACGAAATGCGGTACCCGAGATACTTCCCGACGGCAGCCGGCGCTTTGCGCGGCTGCGCGACTATGCCGGGCGCGGCGTGGTCACCACGTCCACCTACGAAGCCCGCGCGCTGGGCGTATTCTCCGCCATGGGCATGATGAAGGCCGCGCAGCTCGCCCCCGACGCCATCCTGCTGCCGACGGATTTCGACTCGTACCGGCACTACTCCCGCCTGTTCAAGGCCGCCGTCGCCACATTCACGAGCGAGATCGAAGACCGCGGCATCGACGAGATCTACATCGACCTGAGCGACGTCCCAGGCGAGAGCGCCGATATCGGCACCCGCATCAAGCAAGCGGTGCGCGAAGCCACGGGACTGAGCTGCTCCATCTGCATCGCCCCCAACAAGCTCCTCGCCAAGATTGGCTCCGAGCTCGACAAACCCGACGGGCTCACCCTGCTGGCAGCCAGCGATGTGCCACTGCGCATCTGGCCGCTGCCCGTGCGCAAGGTCAACGGGATCGGCCCCAAAGCCACCGAAAAGCTCACAGCGCTGGGCATCGCCACGGTCGGCGAGCTCGCCAGCGCGGACCTCGGCATGCTGCAGAGCCATTTCGGCCGCAGCTACGCCGCATGGCTAGCCGAGATCGCGCAAGGCCACGACGAGCGCCCGGTTGTCACCAGCTCCGAGCCCAAGTCGATGAGCCGCGAAACCACGTTCGAGCGGGACCTGCATCCCAAGCATGACCGCCAGATGCTCTCCGAAGTCTTCACCGGCCTGTGCCAGCGCCTGGCGGAAGACCTTCGCCGCAAGGGCTACGTGGGCCGCACCATCGGCGTCAAGCTGCGCTACGACGACTTTCACACCGTCACCCGCGACCTCAGCATGCCCGAGCCGACGGCAGACGCCGCACAGCTGCGGCGCGCCGCCACCGAATGCGTCAAACGCGTTGCCCTGGATCGAAAGATTCGCTTGCTGGGCGTAAGGGTCAGCGCGCTGACGCCCGCGGGAGAACTGGCGCCGGCTGCGCTGCCGGTACAGGCAGAGCTGCCTTTCGCCGACAACGCTTAGCAGACCCCGCCGCGAACCGATCTGTCTGCTAGTATTGGCAAGCCACGCGCAACTCGCAGCACCGGCGCGCAATCAACACCTTCGGGCTAACGTCAATTGTCATTTGACCTGGATATGCGGGCCTCTACCGAAGCTGAAACCAGACATGATCGCATCGACACCGCGAGGCCGCTGAACCTTACAGTCCCATTACAACAAGAGCGGTTTGACGCGCTGACACGCCTCGCGCGGCACCTCTTCAAGGTCCCGGTTGCGCTGGTTACGCTGCATGACGCACTGCATGACGCGCCCCCTGGCGATGCACCCATCCTCATCGACGGCCTGCGCATGGCCTTTCACGCGGCGTGCCCCTTGACCACATCGAGCGGCAGCCAGCTTGGCGCCTTCTGCCTGTTCGATGCCGGACCGCGCGAACTGGACCAGGCGCAGCGCGGCCTCCTGCAAGACTTTGCCGACATGGCGGTCGCCATCATCGAGCGCGACCTGGCCCAGGCCAAACTGAACGACGACGCCAGCAGGCTGCAGGAAAGCGAGCAACGGCTGGAGCTGGCCATCGCGGGAAGCGGCACGGGCGTCTGGGACCGGGATATCCAGGCGGGCAAGATCCACTACTCGGCCGGCTGGAAAGCCATCATCGGCTATGAAGAGTCCGAGATCACCAACCGGATCGAAGACAGCTATACCCGCATCCATCCCGACGACCTCGCCTACGTCCAGGCCACCATACAAGCCCACTTCAACCAGGAGACGGAAAGCTACGCGGTGGACCACCGGATCCGCTGCAAGGACGGCAGCTATAAATGGATATCCAGCCGCGGCAAGGTGGTCAGCCGCGCCGGCAACGGCGAGCCGCTGCGCATGATCGGCACCACCACCGATATCACGGCCATCCAGGCACTCTCCGAAGAGCTGCGGCAAACCGTCGACCTGATCACCAGCCTGACCAACGAAGTCCCCGGCCTGGTGTTCCAGCATCGCCTGCTGCCAACGGGGGAATCCTTCCTCCCCTACGCCAGCGCCGGCATTACCGACATCTACGAGCTCACGCCGCAACAGGTAGCCGCCAGCACGGCCCCCATCCACGCCGTCATCCATCCCGACGATCTCGAAGCCTACTGCGCGTCGCTGCACGCGTGCGCCGCCAGCCTGACGCCATGGCACCTCGAGTACCGCGTCGAACTACCCAGGCAAGGGCTGCGCTGGCGGCAGGGCGACGCACGCCCCCGGCGGCTCGACGACGGCAGCACGCTGTGGCACGGGTTTATCACCGACGTGACCGAGCGCAAGCGCATCGAGGGAGAACTGCAGGAATTTGCGACCATCGATTTCCTGACGCAACTACCCAATCGCCGCCACTTCGTCGAACGGATCGAACAGGAGCTCGCCCGGATCCGGCGGGCCGACAGCCGCCCTGCCACCGTCCTGACCTTTGACCTCGACCACTTCAAAACCATCAACGACACCTGGGGCCACGCCATGGGCGACCACGCCCTGCGGTGTTTCGCGGCGCTGCTGCGCAATGCGCTGCAAAAGCACGATTTCGCCGGGCGCATCGGCGGCGAAGAGTTTGCGGTGGTGCTCCCCGATGCCAGCCTTGATACGGCGACACGATTTGCCAGGCGCATACAGCATCAGATCACGGAAACCGCACTGCTTGACGGCAACCAGACCATCGCGCTGACCGTCAGCGTCGGCATTGCTCTCATGCATGCCACCGATGCCAGCGCGGACCTATCCCTCTTGCGCAGCGACGGGGCGCTCTACCGCGCCAAGGAACGCGGCCGTAACCGTATCGAGTGTTACTGATCCACGCCAGGCCGGTGACTGGCGTAGCCATACCCACGACCACGACGCGCCGGCAAAATCCCCTGCAACCCGGCCAAGCCCTCATCCCATTAAACAAGACCCGAAAGCTATCCCTGCCTTATATATTACCTATTAGTCATTGAATTTACAGTACCAGCAGCAAATTTACCTTCAGGTAATGCACGGGTTTAATGGGCCATGGATATTCAAGATACACGTGAACAGCGCCTAGCCCAGATCATGGCCGAACAGTTCGGCGGCTCCATCGCACGCCTGTCAGACCGGCTCGACCGCGACCCCTCATACTTCTCCCGCATATTCTCGGACACAGGCAAAGCCGGAAAGAAACGCATCGGCGAACATCTCGCACGCGACATCGAAGCCAAGCTCGGCCTGCCGCGCCTATGGCTGGACGGCGACGCGCAAGACGCAGCCGCACCCCCAAAAGAAGAAACCCTGCCGCCCGATATAGCCGCCCGCTTTGCCCGACTGATCAATGGCTTGCGCAACGAAGACATTGACCGGTTGCTCGCGGCCATCGAATTGATCACGCAGGTCGAAACCGTACGATCGGTGCGTAAATACGGAAAAAACACCAAAGCTGCCCGCGTGCTGAAGACCGACGGGAGAAACACGGCATTCAAGCCAGCCAGCAACGCCGTTCACGAAAGCGGCACACCGGCACCTGGCAAGCCACGCAAGAAGAAGTCCGCAAGCTGAGATGAGCGCGGTTTCCGGCTTGCCGGATATACCGCCTCCCCCTCCACGCTCCGCATGATCCCCTTGGGCGACTTCAATTACCCATTGAACTTGCTTTTATGATTACCTATAGGTAATCTTTGACACCGGTTCCCTGAAAGTGCGGAGGTACCCACGCGGGCACGCCAAGCCACAGGCGAACGAACACGACCAAGGAAACTTCATGCTTATAGGACTCTGCGGCCGCCCAGGCTCCGGCCAGGACCTCATCACGAACTACCTGACCTCCGGGAACCACACCTTCCTCGTCGCCACCTTCGACGCACCGCTGCGCCACATGATCCAGGCCTGCGCGGGCATCAATGAGACGTACTTCGGCCCAGCCAAACTCCACGACGTCATCCCGGCGCTCGGCAAGTCGCCCGCCCAACTGCTGCAAAGGCTTCGTGAATCCTGGAACCGTGCGCCGATGGATCCGGATGTGTTGGTCAAGTACTTCGCGGAAACGCTAGCCCGGCTCGACGGCCGCGATGTTGTGGTCCCCGATGTGTCCACGCAAGCAGAGGCTGAGTTCATACAGGCGCGCGGTGGACGGTTGATCCGGGTCGTTTCGCCAGGTGTGCTAGGGGCTGACCCGTTGATCAAGCGGGCGTGGATTGATCTGGAGCTGGAGGTGGGCGAGGAGTCGGACTGGCTGTATGGGGAGATTGATGCGATTGTGGGCGAGGAGGTTCTGGTGGGTTGAGGTTGACCAGGAAAACGATTTCGCGAGAAGCCCGCAACGGCAACCAGCAAACAATATTTGCATCATTGTTAGCAGCAAATGCCTAACATGAATATGCACACTATCGCGTTCACCAGGCAGGTGGCGCGGGCGCCCGGACCATGCCTGGGAACGCCCATCGAGGAGGTGCCTTCCAATGGTCAATATCCAGTTCATCGAACGCGACGGCCGCCCCGAGTTCGCGGTAGTGCCCATCGAGGTGTGGGAGCGCATCCAGCATCGGGTCCAGGACCGGGACGATGCCATGCTGTTCGACCACGCCAGGGCCCAAGACAACGGCTTTCGCCTCCCCGCCGCTATCCTGGACGCTGAGCTAGCAGGTGATAGCCCAGTCAAGGCCTGGCGGGAATATCGCCGCATGACCCAGGATGCGCTGGCCACAGCGGCGGGCCTTAGCAAGCCCTACCTTAGCCAGATCGAGAACCGCAAGCGCGATGGCAGCCCCGAGGTTTTCCAGAGCCTGGCGGCAGCGCTGCACGTACCGCTCGACGTATTGGTCGGGCAGCCGGAGAAATAGCGCGAGATCCGAGCTATAGGCCTGAGTGTGGGACACCACCCACAATCTGGCGGACAAACCATCTCCTGAAACAGCAGTAGAGCACTGCTCAGGGAGACAGACATGGATTCGAAACCGCAACGCAATGTACACGTCGTTCCTCATGGCGACGGGTGGGACATCATCCATGAGGGGGCGAAGGGTGAAAGAGCACACTTCCTCACTCAGGAGGAAGCTGTAGAAGCCGCCACGGTGATTGCACAGCGCGAGAAGGTGGAGCTGCTGGTGCACGGCCAGGATGGCCAGATCCGTACGCGCAATAGCTACGGCCATGATCCCAGGAGTGTAAGGGGCTGATCATGACGTGGCGGCTGCCGGGCCCTGGCTTGGCGGAGTGGACGCCACGAGGTGGTTCCCCTGGCTCGCCACGTAGTCCCCCCCCTGCTTCGCGTAATAACCAAGGGCATGAGAGCGCTGCATGTACTCGTGCTCCTTGGCTCCATGCCAATGGCCCGGGGAGTAGAAGCGGTATTGCACTTGTTAAGCTTAAGCTTTTACAACGTGAATATCGGCTTGTATCGGCTTGTTCCGCGCGATTTACCTGGTCTTCTGTTTTGTCGCTCGCCACGCAATTGAATCTGGGGTGAACCTGATCGAGCACCTGGCCCTTCGGGGTGGCTGCCCGGTTTTCCCAAGGCAATCCGACTGCCAGCTGCGCTCGCAAAAAAAACGGGGGAAGGCCATGGATTGTGCCGGGCCAGGAAGCGGCCTATATTCCACAAAGGATAAGCCCGTATTGTCGTTGCAGCCCCACAAACTCGATGCCCCCAGCTATGTCCGTGCCCGATTCTGGCGCTACTGATCACACCCAATCGGTGTCTTCCGCGCCTCCCTTCGCCCTTCTCGACGAACACTTCCGCTTACTCGTTGAAGGCATCGAGAACTATGCCATCTACCTTCTCGACCCGATCGGCCGCGTGACGAGCTGGAATCCCGGCGCCGAAAAGATCAAGGGCTACACTTCCAAGGAGATCATTGGCAGGCACTTTTCCGCGTTCTACACGGAGGAAGGGCGCGCCCTGGGTGCACCGGAGCGCGAGTTGCGCGAAGCGGCCAGGTGCGGGCGGCTCGAGGATGAAGGATGGCGCGTGCGTAAAGATGGCACCCGCTTTTGGGCGAACGTTGTCATCACCGCGTTGCGCCATCCCAATGGCGAAATCTGGGGTTACGCCAAAATCACACGCGACCTAACGGAGCGCCGGCGCACGGAAGAAGCGCTGCGTCAAAGCGAGGAGACTCTCCGCCTGCTGGTGGAAGGCGTGAAAGACTACGCGATCTTCCTGCTTGATCCCCAAGGCAACGTCATGACCTGGAATCCTGGCGCCGAAAGCATCAAGGGGTATCGACGCGATGAGATCATCGGGCGGCATTTCTCGACTTTCTATCCGGCTGAAGACATCGCTGCCGGAAAGCCGGCCAGGGAGCTTTTGCAGGCCGAGCGAGAGGGTAGCCTCGAAGACGAGGGTTGGCGCGTGCGCAAGGACGGCACCCTGTTTTGGGCAAACGTCATCATCACAGCGGTCTATGACGCCGAGAAAAGGCTGCGGGGATTCGCCAAGGTCACGCGTGACATGAGTGAGCGCAAGCGGCTTGCTGAGCTCGAGGCCTCCAGCCAGAGAATGAACGAGTTCCTGGCGACGCTCTCCCATGAGTTGCGCAACCCGCTCGCGCCCATTCGGAACGCGGTCAATGCCATTGCGCTCCAACCCGAGAACCGGAGCGTCGTCGACCGCTGTCACGCCTTGATTGATCGCCAGGTCACGCACCTGACCCGCCTGGTGGATGACCTGCTCGATGTGGGTCGCATCACTGCCGGGAAGGTCCAGCTCCGGATTGAGACGGTCGACATCCGCGAGATCATCGAACTCGGCGTCGAGGCCGCGCGCCCCACACTTGATGCCCGTTCGCAACAGATATCGCTCAATCTGCCAACTACACCAACCTTGATGGAGGCGGACCGCACGCGACTCACTCAGATCGTCCAGAATCTGGTTCTGAATGCATCCAAGTTTTCCCCCCCGTCTACCTCGATAGAGGTCAACGTGGTCACCGCTAGTCGCCAACTGACGATCTCGATCACCGATCAAGGTTGCGGCCTGCCGCCGGATTCCCTTGGTTCGATCTTCAATCTCTTCGTGCAGGATCGCCGTTGGCACGGTAGTCACGAGGGCGGCCTTGGAATTGGCCTATCGGTTTGCCGCTCGCTGGTCGAGCTTCACGGCGGGACGATTTCCGCGGCAAGCAAGGGACTCGGCAAAGGAAGTACTTTCACCATCCGGCTTCCATACCGCCCCGCGGCCCTCCACCTCAAGGACGCGGGCGCAGGAACAGCGAAGGCAACAAAGCCAAGCCTGCGGATCCTGATCGTCGACGACAACCGAGACTCAGCGGACAGCCTCGCCATGCTCTTGGAACTTCAGGGGCACCTTCCCACAATCGCCTACGACGGTCCCCATGCTCTGGCTATCGCCGAGAAATGCAGGCCACAGATCGCCTTCATCGACCTGGCGATGCCCGGCATGAGCGGCTATGCCGTGGTCCGTGCACTCAAGAATCTACCCCAGCTGTCGGATACGCGGTTTGTAGCAATGACAGGTTTTGGTCAGCCGGACGATCATCAGCGAAGCCGCGACGCGGGATTCGATTTCCACGTCGTGAAGCCCATTGAACTGCCTACCATTCTGGAGTTGGTCGAACGCACATTGGCCATCGGGGATAGCCCTCGAACGAACCAAAGGCCTTGAGCGAGCCGCACGGGCGCCGCGCGAGCCACGGGTCAAAGCGGCAGGGTAGATACCCTGGGAATTCCGCAATGTGCAATATGCACGACGAAAACATCATCCTTTCGGATTCTGTTCAGCGCCGCGTGATTTCTCTACATTGACGACGGGCAGACAGCACTATTGCCCATCCTTCACGGTGCCCGTCCCTCACCCCGGTGCGGGCATTTTTTTGCCCTGGCCGCGTGTGTCGGACGGCGCCCTATGGCGGAGCTGGTAAGGCCCTCACACCCCTAAGGATCTTTGGTACGCGTACGCGAAACAGCCCCCATGATGCCCAGGCCGAGGACGATGACGCATATGATGCCCACGTAGACCTGGGCCACACCTGCCGTAACGAGACCCCATGCAATACCGCCGACGAGCAGCAGCAGTCCAACGAGGAAGAGCGCAAATGACATGAGACAGCTCCTTGCAGAACGCCGCTGTGGCTGCGGCATAAGAACAATCTAGGCGGCGCGCCCGCCGACAGGCATCGGGGGATGGCGGAGATGCACGTAGGCCTGTTCTTACACGCACGTCATCGTGGCGCGACCGCAATGGCGGCCCTACCCGCACGAACTGTTTGCTGCTGCGCCGGTGCCGCGCGCCTTGGGTGCAGAGCCCCCTCCACTAGTTCGGAGATGTAGGACACCACCCTCTGGCGCCCCTGGTTCTCAGGTTCACGACCGCGGCCTGGCTTGCGGACCGCACCTGGATCTCGACGCGGCAGGCATTGAACTGGGCAAGCAGGACCGTGATCAGCTGCTTGTCCGCCTCGAGTGTTCCTGGCGAGAGCACTGGCTCGGCATCGCTCATCGAACCTCCTCATTCTCGACGTTTATTGCCGGTTCCGACGGCAGGCTGACCGGTTAGTCTGCCGGCACAGCCTGAGAATGATTGCTTTGACACCAAGGCGGACACCGCCCACTATCGAGAGTGGCAAAGCATCGCCTACAACAACAGTAGAACATCACTCAGGGAGACAGCCATGGATACAAAACCGCAACGCAACGTACACGTCGTCCCCCACGGCGACGGGTGGGACATCATCCATGAGGGGGCCAAGGGTGAAAGAGCACACTTCCTGACTCAGGAGGAAGCGGTGGAAGCCGCCACGGCGATTGCACAGCGCGAGAAGGTGGAGTTGCTGGTGCATGGGCAGGATGGGCAGATCCGCTCGCGCAATAGCTACGGGCATGACCCTCGCAGTGTGAGAGGCTGATCATGGCCAGTGGGTGCCCGCCACTGGCTCGCGGCGCCGTCTCAGTACTGACACCCACTGAATTTCGCAGTGTGCAGCATGCGGTACAGAACTTCATGCGGTCCGAGCGCTGCCTTGTGGCCGAAGGATTCGACGCGCTTTGTTTGCGCTCCGGTTAGCGCATAGCTAACATGAAAATGCACACTGTAGCGTCACCAGGCAAGCGGCCCGGGCCCTCGCGCTGCCTGCCAAACCCCGTGGAGGTGCCGACCCATGATCAACATTCAATTCATCGAACGCGATGGCCGCCCCGAGTTCGCGGTGGTGCCCATTGAAGTGTGGGAGCGCATCAAACGTCGGGTCGGGGAGCTCGACGACGCAGCGCTGCACGGGCAGGCCAAGACTCGGGATGACGGTTTTCGGATCCCCGCCGCCATACTGGATGCCGAACTCTCCGGCGATAACCCGGTGAAGGCCTGGCGCGAATACCGCCGCATGACCCAGGATGCGCTGGCGACCGCGACGGGCCTCAGCAAGCCCTATCTCAGCCAGATCGAGAACCGCAAACGTGATGGCAGCATCGAGGTATTCCAGAGCCTCGCGGCAGCGCTTTGCGTGCCGATCGACGTACTGGTTGAGCAGCCAGGAAAATAATCCGCATTCAACCTGAAGACCTGGCCATCGGGCGCAAGTACCGAAAGCCAGGTCGGTCTCTCTTCAGGTTCCCTGTCTCTCCTCAGCTTCCCTGGAATGATCATCGGCTTCGAGCCAGCACCGATCCCCCTGTCCGCGAACAGGATGACGAGCAAGCCAATCAGCGCGCCCCCTGCACGTGCCCGACGCGCCAGCGCTGGCCGGCCATGACGCCTGGCAGGCATGGGGGCTGCCCGGGGTCTTGGGCATTGCGCATCCCTTCATCAGAAGGGTACTGAAATTGATGCGACGCACCACAATCAATAGCGGCGGCAGATGACCGCCGTTGTAGTTACTCACGGTGTAGGTGACTCACCCTGCCGCCTACACCCCTTTTTCTCCCCACGGGATACAGCATGAGAATCACCCCTATTCTTGCTCTGATGTTGGTGCCGGGCGCGGTTCATGCCCAACTCTCGGCATACAAATCCTCCGGATCGGCGGGCTACGGTGGCTATGCCGCCGCCTCTGGGCAGCACGGCGGCGCTGCCTATGGCTCGGCACAAGGTCAGAGCAATTCGCTCGCCGGAGTGAACGGCGTCATTACGCAGCGCTATAGCAATGCGTCTTCAGGGCATCAGCGAGACGATATGGCCGCTGCGCAGGCCTTGGGGACTTCGCAGGACTACGGGGGTGGAAAAAGTAAAACGTCTTTGAATCCGTCGACACCCCATTCTCAGTCGGGCAAATGACCTGGAGCGACGCAGTTGCGATGAGCGTCAACCTCGCAACTACAGCGCGCCTCACCGGCAGGCTGATACCGAATCACGGCCGTGGGACTGAACGGGTAGCCTTCCCGCGCGTGCACCGACATACAGCATGTTGAACTCCCGAGGTCCTCGCTAATGCGGCACTAGTCGCGTTGCCCGCCCTGCCCTCGATCCCTGTCACCACCATAGTTGCGTTGATCACCGTGGTCGTGGTCGTCGTGGCTCCTGTGCTGGTCCCCTCGGTCATCTCTGTCCGCATGGGCGGGGAGAACCACGCGGACAAGCTCTGACAAACTGCGCAGAGCGGCGCCGAGTCTATGAGCACTCCCGAGTTGCAAATGCAAACAATTGTGCCGTCCGCCTCGCGGCCTTTTTCTGCGAGCTACACTGTTTGCGCCGCCTGCAGGCCTTCTTAACGTACTTGGTCGTCGTGATTGGGACCGATTCGACGCAGGCGGCACCCTCAAGCGTCACACCGCGCTTCGCCGCACACCCCATTCCCAGCCGGAAGAAAGGCAGCGTTACAGTTCGTTACCCCGGTATTGATTCCTAGCTATTTCTAAGTCAATCGCCAACTTAGACTATTAATAACAATAGAAACATAGGAGTCCAGCATGCGCAATCTCACTGCGATCATGCTCCTGAGCGCGACCACCCTTCTCACCTCAGGAGCCGCGCACGCGCGGGTTGATGTGGGCATTGGCATTGGCATACCCGGCCCCGTGTACGTGGCGCCCCAGCCTCCTGTCTACTACGAATCGCCACCGGTCTACTACGAGCCTGCGCCGGTCTACTACGAGCCTGCGCCGGTGTACGTGCAGCCGCGGCCGGTTATTGTTGCGCCTGGCTACTACGATGATTGGAGAGCACGCGCCTGGCAGCAGCAACAGTGGCGAGAAAGGCGCTGGCGCGAGCACGAGTGGCGCATGCATCATCGGCGCGGACCGCGTTGGTCTGACGAAGATGACTGAGCTGGATCCCTGGCAAAACGCGCAGCTCTCAGCCTGACCTCACGCCGCGCCAGCCGGAGACTGCAAAAGCGCAGCGCGAAGTTCACTCCGAGTCGACTCCGGCGCGTTGCGTTCTACCCAATCGGGGGATGCGCACCTGGTCAGTCACTGCCACAGTAGTGCCCAAGGTGCACTGCGAAGTCACCCGCTATCACTTAAAGCCCCTGCTCTCCCCAGCCGGGGCTTTTTCTTTTGGATTGCAAGAAAAAGGAGGCCGGCATCGCGCAAACTCCACAGTGCCGGCAGGGCGGTTCAGACGGTAGGGGTACCGACACGCGCCTCGCGATTTTTACACCGTTTTTACGCCCTACCCGTCACCATCCCATCCCTGAATGCAGTCCCTCTGCATTTCCCGTTCGCACCTTGTGCCGCCGCCCCTGCCAGGGGCGGCTTTTTTCTGTCGGCATGCTGCCAGTGCCGCCCGGTGGCCTGATCTCATAACCAGCACCTGGTGGCTCTGTTCGGCGTTGTGTTTGCCTGTGGCCTGCCAGGCTGGGCCATCGCGCGCTGATTGTTCAACTTCATCGAGCGCCGGCGCGAAAAATGATCTGGCCGAGGTGGCAGGGGGACGTGCGCGATGCGGTGATGGGGGGCAATCATGGCTGCGATGTCGTCGTGCGTCCAAGCCTGCAGCCCGAACTTCTGCATGACGGCCACACCGCCGGCCCTGGAAACGATGGTAGAGATCACCCTTCCGCCCACTCTCTTGGGCTTCGTGGAGTCATCATCACTGGGGTAACGGTCCCCTCCAATGGGGGAATCAAATTGGAAGCGTCAAACATATACTTTGCTGCAACTGCACATTCACGCTCGCCCAGACGATCCCCCCCGGCACAACCTCCACCAGACAAACAAGTCTTGACGTCATCATGCTGATCAACCTGCTTGGCTTTCTCTTGTTCGAGGCGCTCTGGTTCCTCCCATTCAAGCGAGTGTTTAGAGCCGCGCATTTCCATCCGACTTACGCCATCATTGCTCTGATCCCCATAGCTGGGCCACTTGCATGCATCTGGCTACTAGCGATGCGGCCATGGCCTCTGAAGGACAGATTGATTCGCCTTCCCTGACGTCAGCAAAGTCACCCACGCGAGGGCGGACAGCAAGAGCCGCCCGGGGGCGGCTTGTGGATTGCACTGCTCCGGCTACACGCTGTTTACCTCTTGAACCGCTACTGGCTGTGCTGCAACCACAGCCGAACGGCTGGCGCCGGTCGGCGCTGGGCCGCCGAAGGCTTTGAAGGCAGCGGCTCCCGCCGCGCCGGCTACGGCACCGCCGCTGATGGGTTCGGACATTTGCGACCCCGGAAATGAAGAAATCCGCACATGGCGGACTTTGGCTTAATTTAGGAACATCTGGTCATCTGATTCTTACAAATTAAATCTATTGCATATCAGATATTAATTTGATTTAATTCGCGCCGCGCAGCATCTGCTGTGCCCTATTGCGCTTCTGCTTCTGCGCAAGACCGGCAGGATTTCCCGTCTCGGCCGGTCTTTTTTTTATGCCCCCACCCAATAGGGCGTGCCCGGCCCCGGCGTGATCACCATCCCAGCCGCCGTGACAGTTGTTGACAGTCCTACGCCCCGCACCCTGTTAGCCTTGATCATCGCATCGCGGCCCTCCGCTGGGCATGATGCGGCTTCCGATCCCCGCCCGGCATTCCGTGCCCGGCGGGGCTTTTTTGCTCTGGTGGGTGTGCGCGGGGCGGACTGGCGGTAGCTATGCCATCTCTGGGACTGGGCTCGCAGCTGAGTCGTGCCGTGCAAACGGCTGCGCAAACGGTTCGGGCGTGGAACTACGTCCGGTTACCTGTCGTCGTTGACGTCAGCAAACTGTCATAAAGCGGGCCTAAGGTAAGAGTTCGCCCCCTCTACATTTCCAATGCAGCAGGGATTTCTTGAACCACTTACCGGAGGCACACATGGCTGTCAGGCTCAGGTGCTGGTCCGAAGACGGCGAGGAAGTGATCGACGTTCCGCAGTCTCAACTAATCACGACGTTTGCACCACATACGACATTGCCACCACCGAAACAGGCGGTAGACCTCAAAGAAGAATCCATCAAGTGGACGATGCCAGACGACCCAGATCGCTTTGGCGATTTCGCGTAGCAGGTACGCCTAGCCCAAAGCAAAAAGCCCGCGAGGCGCGAACCTGGCGGGCTTCGAAAAAGGCAAAAAGCCCGCTGGCCGCCCTTCTTCGCCCTCTCCCCTTCGATCCACAGCTTCAGCTTCGCGTTCTGGTCGCTGACCGTGTTGCGGTGCGCGCCGCACTGCTCGGCGAGATCGGCCAGATTGACCTTCACCCCGAAGATCTTTTCGAGGATGGAGTGGCCCCACGCGGTAGTGCGAGAACGAGCCGGACAGCCGCTGCATGGCGCGCTCGGTCAGCCAGACGATGGCGTCAGCCCATGCGGCGTTGAGCTGCTCGAGCGCATTTCGGTCTCGCGCTTCTCCGCCCAGGCCTGCGTCTCTGCCTTCGTGTCGAACATGCGGGAATCGCGTACGCCCTTCACCTTCACCTGCGCGCGCCAACCTGATGCGGACTTCGTAAAGGGTGCCATTTCGTGGGCCGAACGTGGGGGCCACTATGGGGCCTGAGCGCCGATTACAAGTGAAATGGGATGGTGCAGAGTGCAGGGAGGTGATTGCTGCAATTCGCCTTCCAAGCCTTGTACGGCCTAGCTTTGCGGGCTGAATTGATGCCGAAATGCCGGAAGTGAGGCGAGGCGTAAAAGTGATGCTAAAGATGCTTTGGTGCGAGGGAGGGGACTCGAACCCCTACACCATTGCTGGCGTCAGGACCTAAACCTGGTGCGTCTACCAATTTCGCCACCCTCGCAGTCCCTGCGGCGTGCATCCCTGGCGGGAGGCCGCTGTGCTCGTTGTTTTACATGCGTACCGGGGCAGCGTGAGGGTTGTCGCAAAAGCACAAAAGCAAACAGGCGGCTGAAACTGCCCGCCTGGCTTGTGTTACCCGTGCTGCCGGCGCACCTTGCGCATGCAGCGCAACGAGGCAGCGGATTCTAGCGCAAAGCGCCGCTGGAATCCAGCCCCCTCGTGCTGCCTGAGGCATCTCTTGGGCTATGCCTTCGCACTGACCTTGGTTTTGATGAATGCCAGCACGAGGACCGTGGCGCAGGCTTCCAGCGCGGCGACGAAGTACAGGCCGGACGAGAGTTGGCCGGTGCTGGTCTTGAACCAGCCGATCATGTAGGGCGCGACGAAGCCGGCGAGGTTGCCGATGGAGTTGATCAGGGCGATGCCGCCGGCGGCTGCGGTGCCGGCGAGGAAGGCGGAGGGCAGCGACCAGAAGACCGGGAAGGCGGCGAGGATGCCGATGGAGGCGATGGTGAGGGCGACCATGGCGAGCACCGCGCTGTGCAGCCACATGCCGGTGAGGACCAGGCCGGTGGCGGCCATCAGGGTGGCTAGCGCGCAGTGCAGGCGGCGTTCTCCGGTGCGGTCGGAGTGGATGCCGTTCCAGACCATGGCGAGGGTGCCGGCAATGAAGGGGATGGCGGAGACGAGGCCGATCTGCAGGTTGCCCTTGACACCGAGCTCCTTGATGATGGATGGGGACCAGAAGGCGATGGTGGCGTTGCCGCTTACGACGCAGAAGTAGATGGCGGCGCAGATCCACACGCGCGAGTTGGTGAAGGCGGCGCGCAGGGAGGAGTGCTTGGCGGGGTCGCGGTTTTCGGCTTCGATCTCGCGGGTGACGAGGTCGCGTTCGCTGGCGGTGAGCCATTTGGCGCTGATGGGTTTCTCGGGGAGGAACATCAGCACGGCGATGCCGGCGAGCACGGAGGGGATGCCTTCGATGACGAACAGCCATTGCCAGTTGGCGAGGCCGTCGACGCCTTCCATGCTGCTCATGATGAAGCCTGCGAGCGGGCCGCCGATGACGCCGGCGATGGCGAACGAGGTCATGAACAGGCCGTTGATGCGGGCGCGGCGCTGGGCGGGGAACCAGTAGGTGAGGTAGAGCACGACGCCGGGGAAGAAGCCGGCTTCGAATACGCCGAGCAGGAATCGCAGGGCGTAGAACTGCATGGGTGTCTTGACGAAGATCATCGCCATGGAGGCGAAGCCCCACAGGATGGTGATGCGGGCGAGCGTGCGGCGGGCGCCGATTCTTTCCAGCAGGAGGTTGCTGGGGACTTCGAACAGGAAGTAGCCGATGAAGAAGATGCCGGCACCGAATCCGTACACGGCTTCGCTGAATTGCAGGTCTTGCAGCATTTGCAGCTTGGCAAAGCCGACATTGACGCGGTCGATCCAGGCGAGCACGAACAGGAAGACGAGGAAGGGAATCAGCCGTACCGCGATCTTGCGGTAGGCTTCATTGCGCTCGGCCGGGGTGTGGGCCGGGCTTTCCAGGGCGCCAGGGGCGCCGGTCATCACGGAAGACATCGATGGTACTCCTTGGGTGTTGATTGGCGGGGCCGCGCTGCTTGGTCGCGGCCCTCGGTCTTTTCTGCTCGTTACGGCTTGCTGCTTGTTGCTTGCTACTGCAGCGCAGCTTCGATGGCGCCGGCTACCTGCAGCACGCGCGCGTCGCGCCCGTTCAGGCCGCCGACGCTCAGTCCGATGCCCTGCTCCGCCGCCGGCATCGGCAACGACACGGCGCAGCCGTCGAGGAAATTGAGCACGCTCGGGTTGCGCAGCACGAGGCCGTTGGTGGCGAAGAAGGCTTCGTCGCTTTGCAGCGCGTCGAGCCGCGGCGGGCGCACGGCTACCGTGGGCATCAGCCAGGCATCGGCTTCGCGCAGCAGGTCGGCGGCGCGAGCTTGCATGGCGCGGCGTTCCGCCAGCAGCGCGATGTAGTCGGCGGCGCCGAGTTGCTCGCCGCGGCGGATGCGCATGGCGACGCGCTGGTCGTAGTCGTTGCCGCGCTCGGCCAGCAACTGCTTGTGCCAGTGCCAGGCTTCGGCCGCCGTGAGGCCGCCGGCAGCGTTGATCTGCGGCAGGCGCTTGAGCTCGGGGAAATCGAACGGGACGATCTGCGCGCCGAGCCGGGAGAGCGTGGCCAGCGTGGCGTCGAAGGCTTGCGCGACTTCGGCGTCGAGTCCGTCGCACACGAAATCGCGGGTGACGAGCAAGCGCAGCCCTGCCAGCGGCGCGGGGCGGCTGTCCAGCGTTTCGCCGCTGACGATGGCGTCGAACGCGGCGCAGCAGGCAACCGAGCGCGCCAGCGGGCCGGCTGAGTCGAGCGAGGTCGACAGCGGTACGGCGCCGGCCAGCGGCACGCGGCTTGCGGTGGGCTTGAAGCCGGTCAGGCCGCAGAACGCGCTGGGGATGCGGATGGAGCCGCCGGTATCGGTGCCGAGCGCCGCTACTGCCATGTCAAGCGCGACGCTGACGGCGCCGCCCGAGGTGGAGCCGCCGGCGATGCGGGCTTCGTCGAACGGGGTGCGGGGCGTGCCGTAGTGCGGGTTCAGGCCGAGGCCGGAGAACGCGAACTCGCTCATATTGGTGCGACCGACCAGCACGGCGCCGGCGGCGCGCAGGCGCGCCACCACGGGCGCGTCGGCGCTGGCGGGCTCGCCGGTGAGCGCCTTCGAGCCCGCCCGGGTCACCTGCCCTTTCACGTCGAACAGGTCCTTGATGGAGACCGGCAACCCGGCCAGCGGCGATGCCACCAGCCCCGCGGCGCGGGCCTGGTCGGCGGCGCGGGCCGCGGCCAACGCGCTGGCGCCGTCGACTTCAAGGAAGGCGGTGCCGCCGCGGTTGCGGTGGTCGTCGATGCGGGCCAGTGCATGTTCGGTCAGCGCAACGCTGGTGGTGCGTCCGGCGGCCAGGTCGGCGGCGAGCGCGGCGATGGTTGGCAGCCGGGTGCTCATGGCGCCACCGCCAGGCATGCCACGCGATAGGCATGGCGCAGCGTGCGCTTGAGCACCGGATCGTGGAGTTCGACTTCAAAGGCTTCGCCGCTGCCCAGCTCGCCGATCACGGCCTGCGTGCCGCAGAACATGGCAGTGCCCACCGGCAGCTTGTCTTCGCCGGTCAGGCGCTGGATCAGGTCGCGCGGGTCCAGCAGACGCGTCACCAGGCCTTCCTGGTAGAGCTCGCGCTGGCCGTTGCGGGTGCGCCAGCAGCGCATCTGCAGCTGGTCCCAGTGCGCGGCTACATCGTCGAAGCGCCAGACTTCGGTGCCCAGGGGCTTGGCGCACATCTGCTTGGAGACGGTGACGTCATAGGCTTCGACCTTGCGGTCGGTGTGGTCCGAGCCTACGCCGATATACATCGCGTCCTTGGCCGCAAGCAGCACGAATTCGATTTCGCCGGAGGAGTCTTCGCGCGGCACTTCGAGCAGCGCGTCGGTGGTCAGCAGCGAGGCGGCCAGCGGGTAGAAGCAAGGCACGGTGGTCGGCGGCTTGACGCCGATCTCTTCGAGCTCGCGGATGTGGTGGTTGACGGCGTCGGCGTCGCGGCCGGTCCAGCCGGCGATGATGAGGCGCTGGATATCGAGGACGAGTTCGCCCTCGCCGGCGACCTGGAATTGAAGTGTCGGCATTGCTTGCTACCTGTTGCGGAGAAAAGCGGTCAGATGGTCCGGATGATGTTTTTCCGGAATTCGTCAATGTGTTCGCGGATGGCCTCGCGCACCGCCGGCACGTCGCGCCGCTCCAGGGCGTCGATGATCACCCTGTGCTCCTGGTAGACGTTTTCCAGGTGCTGCGGGTCGGACAGCGAGAGGAACCAGAAGCGCGCCTGCTTCTCGTGCAGGCCGCGCAGCAGGTCGGCCAGCACGCGATTGCGCGAGGCGGCCGACATGGCGGTATGGAATTTGAGGTCGAGCGCGGCCAGGCCGGCGATATCGCGGCGCGCGATCAAGTCGGGTGAGCGGTCGACGATCTCGCGCATGGCCTTGAGATCGCTCTCGTGGGCGCGCTCGCAGGCCAGCGTGGCGCACAGGACTTCGTTGGTAGCGCGTACTTCGATCATGTCGAGCACTTCGTTCAGCGACAGCGGCGACACCAGCACGCCCTTGCGCGGCAGGATCGACACCAGCCCTTCCACTTCCAGCCGGTGCAGCGCTTGATGCACGGGTGTGCGGCCGATGCCGAGCAAAGCCGCAACCTGGGCTTCGTTGAGCGGCTCGCCGGGACGGAACTCGCAGGAAATGATGCGCCGCTTGATCTCGGCATAGGCCTGCTCGCGCAGCGCGGCGCCGGTGGCGGCACGCGAGGCTGGCTCAGTGGTGTGATCGGCGCTGCCGACCAGCCGGATCGGGTTCGACATGATGATTCCCGCGGTATTGAAGTTGTTGTGATACTAGTCTGATATTTCACTGATCGTCAACAAGTCGGAGATGCGGGTAAACACCGAAGCCTGGCGTGATCGGCCGCGCTACCTGTCGCGCAAGCCCTGCATCGTTCCTTCCTCCGCACTCCGGGAAATGCCTCGGAAGCCTTACAGGACAGGGAATCCAGCCGGGCCAAAGTAGCCCGAGATCCGAAATCGCATGCCCCGCTGCATCACCGCTATTCCCAAAGGAAGCCAGCCCGCATATCATGGATGGAAATCCGACGAATCGATAATCGATTCAGTCGTATATTGGTGCAATATGCATTCATCGTGGTGCAGGCCCTCCCAGCGCTGGTGCCAGTCACCGGTACGAAGACTCGGCGGAACGCGAATATGACTCGGCAAGACCGTCAGGAAAACAGCGGCGAAGCGACGATCAGCGGCGTGGAAAGCGACGAAAAAGCCGCCCGCCCCGATCCGCTTTTCAACCAGTCGCTGGAGAAGGGACTGGAAGTGCTGCGGGCTTTCAGCGCGGTGCATCGCACCCTCACGCTGGCCGAACTGGCGGGGCTGACCGGCATGACCAAGAGCTCCGCGCAACGCACCGTGCATACGCTGGAAACGCTGGGATACGTGGCCAAGCACCCGCAGACGCGCCGCTTCCGGCTGACGCCCAAGGTGATGGAAATCGGCTACAACTACCTCTGCGCCGACGCGCTGATCCAGGTCGCCAGCCCTTACCTGTCGCAGCTCGCCAATGCCAGCGGCGAGACCGCCAACCTGACCGAGCCGGTGGGGCTGGAGATGGTCTACGTGGCGCAGTTGATGACGTCGAAGTACATCCCCGTGCTGACCCCCGTCGGCATGCGCATTCCCATGTACTGCACCAGCAGCGGCCGCGCGTATCTCAGCACCTTGCCGGACGATCGGGTGATGGCCATGCTGGAGGACTCGGCCCGCGTGGCACGCACGCCGGCCACGCTGACCGATGTGGCGGCGATCTTCGAGACCGTGGTGGCTTGCCGCAAGGTGGGCTACGCCTGCAACAACGAGGAGCTGTTCCTGGGCGATATGGGCGTGGGCGCGGCCATCGTCAACAGCCAGGGGCAGGCCGTGGGCGCGGTGCATGTATCGCCGCCGGCCAGCCGCTGGAGCATGGCCGAGGCGCAGAAGAAGCTGGCGCCGATGGTGATCGAATGCGCGTGGGCGATCTCGCGTTCGATCGCCCACTGAGAGGCTGCAGCGCTTTGGCGCTAAGGTGCTTTAGCGCGCGTGCTCCAGCATCGCTTGCAGCAGCACATTGGCGCCGGCCTCGATGTGCTCGGGCAGCGCGTCTTCCAGCTCGTTGTGGCTGATGCCGTCCTTGCACGGCACGAAGATCATGCCGGTGGGCGCGCGCTGCGCCACGTACACAGCGTCGTGCCCTGCCCCGCTGACCACGTCCATGTGCGGCAGGCCCAGCGCCGCGGCGGCGCGGCGCACGCTGCCCACGCACGCGGGCGCGAACACGCAGGGCTCGAACTTCACCACCTGGCTGATCGCCACTTCCACCGCGCCGCGTTCGGCAATCTCCGCGAACGACGTACGCATGGCGGCATCCATGCGGTCCAGCCCTGCCTGCGAGAGGTTGCGCAGGTCCACGGAGAAGTCGACCCGGCCCGGAATCACGTTGCGTGAGTTGGGCGTGACCTGCACATAGCCCACCGTGCCGCGCCCGTGCGGGGCCTCGGCCACGGCGATGCGGTTGACCTCGTCGATCATGCGTGCCGCCGCCAGCATGGCGTCGTGGCGCAGCGCCAGCGGCGTGGGGCCGGCGTGGGCGTCCATGCCGGTCACGGTCACGTCATACCATTGCTGGCCGAGCGCGCCGGAGACCACGCCGATCGGCAGCCCGGCGGCTTCCAGCACCGGCCCCTGCTCGATGTGCGCCTCGAAATAGGCCGCGAACATGCCGCCCGGCACTTCGCCCACGCGCTGCTCGCCGCGGTAGCCGATCTGCTCCAGTGCCTCGCCCACGCTGATGCCGTCCAGGTCGCGCTGGGCGCGGATGAACTCCGCCTCGAACACGCCGGCAAAGGCGCCCGAGCCCATCATCACCGGCGTAAAGCGGGTGCCCTCCTCGTTGGTCCAGAACGCCAGTTCCAGCGGCGCGCGGGTGACCATGCCCAGGTCGTTGAGCGTGCGCATGACCTCCAGGCCCGCGAGCACGCCGAAGTTGCCGTCGAACTTGCCGCCCGAGGGCTGGGTGTCGATATGGCTGCCGGTGGCCACCGCCGCCGCATTGGGATCGCTGCCGGCGCGGCGCGCGAATACGTTGCCCACCTCGTCGGTGCGCACCTCGAGCCCGGCCTCGCGGCACCAGCCGACCACCAGGTCGCGGCCCTGGCGGTCCAGCTCGGTCAGCGCGATGCGGCACACGCCGCCCTTGGGCGTGGCGCCGATCTGCGCGAGGTCCATCAGCGATTGCCACAGGCGTGCTGCGTTGATGCGGGGAAGGTGTTGCTGGTCCATATCGGGAAGCCGGTTGGTTGGGAATCAGACGGGGAAGTCAGATGGGGAAGTCAGCAAAAAGCAGGCCATGGAGAGAACGCTCGCGGGCCGACATGCGCGGACGACCACTGGCACATGACTTGCTTAACTGGTCTCGTCTCCCCTTCCCCCACCCAGGAGCTTTGCCCGTGACCGTTTTCTCTTCCGACTCCGTAAGAAGCGTGAAACCCGGCCTGAAGTCCATCGCCGCCGCTGCCGCGATCACCGCCGTCTCGATCCTCGCCTTGCCGGGCACCGCGATGGCAGAGAAGGTGCTGCGCATCGGCATGACCGCCGCCGACATCCCGCGCACGCTGGGCCAGCCCGACCAGGGCTTCGAAGGCAACCGCTTCACCGGCATCCCGATGTATGACGGGCTGACCCAGTGGGACCTGTCCAAGGGCAACGGCCCCAGCCTGCTGATTGCGGACCTGGCCACGGAATGGAAGGTCGATGCCAAGGACAAGACCAAGTGGATCTTCAAGCTGCGTCCCGGCGTGAAGTTCCATGACGGCTCGCCGTTCAACGCCGATGCCGTGGTGTGGAACGTGGGCAAGGTGCTGGACAAGACCGCCAGGCAGTTCGATCCCAGCCAGGTTGGCGTGACCGCCTCGCGCATGCCGACGCTGCGCTCGGCCAGGAAAATCGACGACCTCACGGTGGAACTCGTCACGTCGGAGCCGGACTCCTTCCTGCCGTACAACCTGAGCAACCTGTTCATGGCGTCGCCCACGCAATGGGACAAGAAGCTGGCCGCCGTGCCGGCCTCGGTGACCGATGCCGCCGAGCGCTCCAAGCAAGCGTGGGTGGCCTTTGCCGCGGATGCTTCCGGCACCGGTCCCTTCAAGATGAGCCGCTTCGTGCCGCGCGAGCGGCTGGAGATGGTGAAGAACGCGCAGTACTGGGACGCCAGGCGCGTGCCCAAGATCGACAAGGTGGTGATGCAGCCGATGCCCGAGGCCAACGCCCGCACCGCTGCGCTGCTGTCAGGCCAGGTCGACTGGATCGAGGCACCGGCCCCGGATGCCGTGGCGCAGATCAAGAGCCGCGGCTTTGAGGTCTACGCCAATGCCCAGCCGCATATGTGGCCGTGGCAGTTGTCGTTCGCGCCGGGATCTCCCTGGCTCGACAAGCGCGTGCGCCAGGCGGCCAACCTGTGCGTGAACCGCGAAGGCCTGAAGACCTTGCTGGGCGGCTACATGGCCGAATCCAAGGGCATTGTCGAGAAGGGCAACCCGTGGTGGGGCAATCCGACGTTCGATATCAAGTACGACGCCAACGCCGCGCGCAAGCTGATGCAGGAAGCCGGTTACTCGGCCGCCAAGCTGATGAAGGTGAAGGTGCAGGTCTCGGCCTCGGGCTCCGGCCAGATGCAGCCGCTGCCAATGAACGAGTATGTGCAGCAGAACCTGAAAGAGTGCTTCATCGACGTCGACTTCGACGTGGTCGAGTGGAACACGCTGTTCACCAACTGGCGCATTGGCGCGAAGGACCCCAGCGCGCACGGCGCCAACGCCATCAACGTGAGTTTTGCGGCGATGGACCCGTTCTTCGCCATGGTCCGCTTTGTCAGCACCAAGACCCAGCCGCCGGTCTCCAACAACTGGGGCTACTTCGGCAATGCGGAGTTCGACAAGCTGATCGAGACGGCACGCACGTCCTTTGACGAGAAGGCGCGCGACACGGCGCTGGCCAAGCTGCATGCACGCATCGTGGAAGAAGCGCCCTTCGTGCTGATTGCCCATGACGTAGGCCCGCGCGCGATCGCCAAGAAGGTCAAGGGCGTGGTGCAGCCGCAGAGCTGGTTTATCGACATCGCCACCATGTCGATGGACTGAGCCGCGCACTAAGCGGCCAGCGCGCGTGGCCGGTCCCGGGCCGGCCACGCGAGAGCGCAATCCAGAAGATGCCCGGCCGGCATGCATCGGCCGGGCTCCCCGAGAAACCCCGGCAGGCGCCGCTTGCCTGCCCTCCCGGCTACGATCATGTTCTACCTGCTGCGCCGCGTCGTCTACGCGATCCCCATCCTGCTCGGGGTCGCCCTGCTCTGCTTCTCGCTGGTCCATATCGCGCCCGGCGACCCGCTGGTGTCGGTGCTGCCGCCCGATGCCTCCGAGGACCTGCGCCGCCAGCTCACCGCGCTCTACGGCTTCGATAAGCCCTTCATCGAACAATTCCTGCACTGGCTCACCCGCGCGCTGCACGGCGACCTGGGCACCTCCATCGCCACCAACCGCCCAGTGATGAGCGAGGTGATGACGGCGGTGATCAACTCGGTACGGCTGGCCGCGGTGGCCACGCTGATCGGCTTTACCTTCGGCTGCCTGTTCGGCTTCGTGGCGGGCTACTTCCGCGATTCCGCGGCGGACCGCACGGCCTCCTTCCTGTCCGTCTTCGGCGTGAGCATGCCGCACTACTGGCTGGGCATGGTGCTGGTGATCGTGTTCTCCGTATTCCTCGGCTGGCTGCCCGCCACGGGCGCCGGCCCCGGCGGCTCGGGCGACTGGGCATGGAACTGGGAACATATCCAGTACATGGTGCTGCCGGCGGTGACGATGTCGGTGATCCCGATGGGCATCGTGGCGCGCACCATCCGCGCGCTCGTGGCTGAAATCCTCGCCAATGAATTCATTGTCGGCCTGAAGGCGCGTGGCTTGTCGGAGCTGGCGGTGTTCCGCCATGTGCTGAAGAACGTGGCGCCCACCGCGCTGTCGGTGATGGGCCTGCAGCTTGGTTACCTGCTGGGCGGCTCGATCCTGATCGAGACCGTGTTCTCCTGGCCCGGCACGGGCTTCCTGCTCAACTCGGCGATCTTCCAGCGCGACTTTCCGCTGTTGCAGGGAACCATCCTCGTGCTCGCCGTGTTCTTCGTGCTGCTGAACCTGCTGGTCGATGCGTTGCAGACCTTGTTCGATCCGCGCATCCAACGCAACTGACGCCATCAAGGAAACCCGGGAGCCCCCATGGAAATGACATTGAAAAACCCCGCCCTTGTGCCCGTCGTGCAGCGCTCGCCCGGCTACTGGACCACGGTGGGCAAGCGCCTGCTGCGCAACAAGCTGGCCATGCTGGCCGCGCTGATCTTGCTGGCGCTGGTGCTGATGGCGATCTTCGCGCCCGTGCTGATGCCGGCCGATCCGTACGCGGCCTCGATCATGAAGCGCCTCAAGCCGATCGGCACGGAGCACTACCTGCTCGGCACCGACGAACTGGGACGCGACCTGCTGTCCCGCCTGATGCTGGGTGCGCGGCTGTCGCTGTTCATGGGCATCACGCCGGTGCTGATCGCCTTTGTGATCGGCAGCGCGCTGGGCATTGTCGCGGGCTATGCCGGCGGCTGGACCAATACCGTGATCATGCGGCTGGTCGACATCCTCTACGCCTTCCCCTCGGTGCTGCTGGCCATCGCGCTGTCGGGCACGCTGGGCGCGGGCGTGGGCAATGCGCTGCTGTCGCTCACCATCGTGTTCGTGCCGCAGATCGTGCGCGTGGCGGAGAGCGTGACCACGCAGGTGCGCAACCGCGAGTTCGTCGATGCGGCGCGCGCCTCCGGCGCTTCGTCGCTGACCATCGTGCGCGCCCACGTGCTCAACAACGTGCTGGGACCGATCTTTGTCTATGCCACCAGCCTGATCTCGGTGTCGATGATCCTGGCCTCGGGCCTGTCCTTCCTGGGTCTCGGCGTCAAGCCGCCCGAGCCGGAATGGGGCCTGATGCTCAACACGCTGCGCACCGCCATCTATACGCAGCCGCTGGTTGCCGCCCTGCCCGGCGCCATGATCTTCCTGACCTCGATCTCCTTCAACCTGCTCGCCGATGGCATTCGCTCGGCGATGGAAATCAAGGATTGATGCCATGCTGGAAACCTTGCCCGATACCTTGCCCGATGCCCTGGCCAACACCGATGTCGGCGGCCCCGCGCAGCCGCTGGTGATCGCGCGCGACCTGATCAAGCACTTCCCGCTCAAATCGAAGCTCCCCTGGCGCAGCGGCGGCGAAGTCCGCGCCGTCGACGGCGTGAGCTTCGAAGTGAGGAAAGGCGAAACGCTGGGCGTGGTCGGCGAATCCGGCTGCGGCAAGTCCACCACCGCGCGGCTGCTGATGCAGCTGATCGAGCAGAACAGCGGCGAGCTGATTTTCGATGCGCTGGGGGTGGGATCGGCGCAGTTGCCCATGAAACGCTACCGCAGCCAGGTGCAGATGGTGTTCCAGGACAGCTACTCCTCGCTCAATCCGCGCCTGACCATCGAGGAATCCATCGCCTTTACCGCGCGCGTGCACGGCATCGACGCGGCCGAAGCCAGCGCGCGGGCGCGGGCCCTGCTGGATCGCGTAGGCCTGGAGCCAACGCGCTTTGCCGGGCGCTATCCGCACGAGCTATCGGGCGGGCAACGCCAGCGGGTGAATATCGCGCGGGCACTGGTGCTGCGCCCGCGCCTGGTGATCCTCGATGAAGCGGTGTCGGCGCTGGACAAATCGGTGGAGGCGCAGGTGCTCAACCTGCTGCTCGACCTCAAGGCCGAGTTCGACCTCACCTACGTCTTCATCAGCCACGACCTGAACGTGATCCGCTACCTGTGCGACCGCGTGATGGTGATGTACCTGGGCAAGGTGGTAGAGGTGGGCGACACCGAAACCCTCTACGGCAACCCCGCGCATCCCTACACGCGTGCGCTGCTGGCCTCGATGCCGGCGATGGACCCGGATCACCGCACACAGGTCGCGCCGCTCGCGGGAGACCCGCCCAACCCGATCAACCCGCCATCCGGCTGCAGCTTCCATCCGCGCTGCGCCATGGCGGAGGACGTTTGCTCGCGCCGTGCGCCGCGGTTGTCCGACGCGCTGGCGGGGCATCCGGTGGCCTGCCTGATGGCCAACGCGGACGGCGGCCACAGCCGGCAGATGCCCGCGGCCGCCAGCCCGCTCGTTGCAACGCTCTGAGGGCCAAATCGTGAATGCACCCGTGACTGCACCCAACCCCAGTACAGAACAGCAGGCAGCCGCCCCCATGGTGTCGGTGCGCGACCTGCGCGTGACCTTCTCCGGCGGCGGCAAGACCATTCGCGCCGTCAACGGCGTGTCGCTCCAGGTGGCGCCGGGTGAGACGCTCGCCCTGATCGGCGAATCCGGTTCCGGCAAGAGCGTGACGCTGCGCGCGCTGATGCGCCTGCATCCGCCGCGCCGCACCCGCATGGAAGGCGAGATCCGCATCGATGGCACCGACGTCACCGCCCTCGATGGCCGCGGCCTCGCCCGCCTGCGCGGCGGCAAGGTGGCGATGGTGTTCCAGGAACCGTTGCTGGCGCTGGACCCGGTCTACACGATCGGCCAGCAGATCATCGAATGCATCCGCACCCACGACCGCGTCAGCGCCGCCGAGGCGCGCCAGCGTGCGCTGCGCGCGCTGGAGTCCGTGCGCATTCCCAGCCCGCAGCGGCGCCTGGCGGCCTATCCGCACGAGATGTCCGGCGGCATGCGCCAGCGCGCCATGATCGCGCTGGCGCTGTCGGCAAACCCCAAGGTCCTGCTGGCCGACGAGCCCACCACCGCGCTGGACGCCACCGTGCAGATCCAGGTGCTGATCCTGCTGCGCGAGCTGCAGCGCGAGCTTGGCCTGTCGATCGTGTTCGTCACCCATGACATCGGCGCGGCCGTGGAGATCGCCGACCGCGTTGCCGTGATGTACGGCGGGCGCATCGTCGAGGAAGGCCCGATCCGCACCATCCTGCGCGCCGCGCGCCATCCCTATACGATGGCGCTGTTGCAAAGCCGCCAGCACGGCATGGACCGCGGCCAGCGGCTGCAGACCATCGCCGGCTCGCCACCCGACCTGTCCGCGCTGCCGCCCGGCTGCAGCTTTGCACCGCGCTGCCCGCACGCGCGTGCGCAATGCCTGGAGGCGGTGCCGCAGGCCACCGCGCTGGGTGGCGGGCATAGCGTGAGCTGCGTGCTGGCCAATGAGCCGGTCGCCGCCGAAGCCCTGGCGTAAGCCTCATAGACTCGTCGTGACGGCAAGGCGTGCCGGCGCGCGCCGTGCATTCCGTGCCAATATCGCCTTTACTGATTGCTACCCTCATTGCCAACCGCATCCATGAACCTGGCCAGCCATCCCTCCCACGCCTTCCTGCCCTACCCGAGTACGCCCGTTGCCAACGCGCCAGGCGGGCCGCTCGCCGGCCTGACCTTCGCCGCCAAGGATCTGTTCGACGTGGCCGGCTACCCGACCGGCGGCGGCAACCCCCATGTGCTGGCCATGTCGGGCATCAAGTCCACCACCGCGCCCACCGTGCAGCGGCTGCTGGATGCCGGCGCGGCCTTCGTCGGCAAGACCCATACGGATGAGCTGGCGTTCTCGATGAACGGCAAGAACGCCCACTACGGCGCGCCTGTGAACGGCGCGGCGCCGGGGCGCATCACCGGCGGCTCGTCCTCCGGCTCGGCCTCGGCGGTATCCAACCAGCTCTGCGATTTCGCGCTCGGCACCGACACCGGCGGCTCGGTGCGCGCGCCGGCCAGCCACTGCGGGCTGTTCGGCATCCGCCCCACCTTTGGGCGGATCTCGCTGGCGCAAACCCTGGCGCTGTGCAACAGCTTCGACACCTGCGGCTTCTTCGCGCGCGACATCGGCACCTTCGCCCGCGTGGCCGACGTGCTGCTCGGCAGCGACGCGCAAGCCCTGCCGGCCGGAGCCCGCCTGCTGCTGGCCGAAGACCTGTTCCGCATGCCCACCGCGCCTGCGCTGGATGCACTGCTGCCGGTAGTCGGCCAGATCGAAGCCGCCTTCGGCAAGGCCACGCCCGTCACGGTGGCGGACCGCCCGCTGGAAGACATCTGGTGGGCCTTCCGCTATGTCCAGGGCTGGGAAGCCTGGCAGACCGACGGCGCCATGATCGAGCAATACGGCCTGCAACTCGGCCCCGACGTGGCCGCGCGGTTTGCGTTCTCCAAGGGCGTCACCGAAGCGCAGTTCGAAGCCTCCAGCGCCATTCGCCGCGCCTTTACCGCGCATCTGGCGGCACTGCTCGGCAACGACGGCATCCTGATCCTGCCCACCATGCCCGACATCGCCCCGCTGTCCGACGCCGCCGGCGAAGAGCTGGAAACCTACCGCAACCTGTCCGCGCAAACGCTTTGCCTGGCGCCGCTGTCCGGCTTCCCGCACCTGAGCCTGCCGCTGGCCGGCCGCGCGGGCGCACCGCTGGGCATCTCGCTGATGGGCCCGGCCGGCAGCGACCGCAGCCTGATTGCATTTGCCGAAAAGCTGGTCGCCGCGCTAAGCTGAACGACCACCCCGATTCCCCCAGGAGAGCCTGAATGGCCCAGATCCGTATTACCGCCGGCGGCTACCAGTTCGTCGCCGAAACCCATCCCGACGCCCCGCTCACCGTCGCCGCCTTCACCAAGCTGCTGCCCTACCGGCAAAAGCTGATCCACGTGCGCTGGAGCGGCGAAGGCTGCTGGATCCCGCTGGGCGAGTTCAAGCTAGGCGTGGATTTCGAGAACCACACCAGCCATCCTTCGGTCGGCGACATCCTGTTTTACCCGGGCGGCTACAGCGAGACCGAGATCATCCTGGCGTATGGCAGCTGCTGCTTCGCCAGCAAGATGGGCCAGCTCGCGGGCAACCATTTCCTGACGATCGTGGAAGGCAAGGAGAACCTGCGCGCGCTGGGCACCAAGGTGCTGTGGGAAGGGGCGCAGGATGTGAGTTTTGAGTTGATGTGAGACGCGCAGGCGTGCTCGGCGGTTCTACCCGCCGGAGCACACTCAGCGCGCCAGCACCCCAGCGCCCGCCTCCGGCGCCTTGACCCGGAACCAGGCCGCATACAGCGCCGGCAGGAACAGCAGCGTCAATGCCGTCGCAATCACCAGCCCGCCCATGATGGCGACCGCCATCGGGCCCCAGAACACGGAGCGCGACAGCGGGATCATGGCCAGCACGGCTGCTGCCGCGGTCAGGATGATGGGGCGGCAGCGGCGCACGGCGGATTCGACGATGGCATTCCACACCGGCTCGCCGGCGCGGATGTCCTGCTCGATCTGGTCGACCAGGATCACCGAATTGCGGATGATCATGCCGAGCAGCGCGGTGATGCCGAGCTGCGCGACGAAGCCCATCGGCGCGTTGAGCAGCAGCAGCGTGGCGGCGGCGCCGATCAGGCCGAGCGGCCCGGTCAGGAACACCATCAGCGAGCGCGAGAAGCTGTGCAGCTGCAGCATCAGCAGCGTGAAGATCAGGAAGATGCATAGCGGCAGCTGCGCGGCGATCGACGCGCCGGCCTTGCCGCTTTCTTCTTCCGCGCCGGCTACCGTGATGCGGTAGCCCGCCGGCAGCTGCGCGCGCAGCTGGTCCAGCTTGGGATTGATCTGCGCCGTCACAGTGGGGCCCTGGATGCCTTCGAGCACATCGGCCTGCACGGTCACGCCAAAGTCGCGGTTCTCGCGCCAGATCACGCCGGGCTCGGAGCGAAAGGCGATGCGCGCCACCTGGGTCAGCGGTACCACGCGGCCGTTGGCGGTGGGTACCTGCACGTTCTGCAGGTCGGACATGGCGTCGCGCTCGTTGCGCGGCGCGCGCATCAGGATATCGATCAGCTTGTCGCCGTCGCGGTATTGCCCCACCGCCACGCCGGTCAGCACGGTCTGCGTCACCCGCGCGATGGCGGTGGTGCTGACGCCGAGCGCGCGCGCCTTGTCCTGGTCGATGTCCAGGCGCAGCACCTTGACGTTCTCGTTCCAGTTGTCGTTGACCCCCACGGTGTTGGGGTTGGTGCTCATCACCGCCCTGACCTCATCGGCCAGCTTGCGCACGCCGGCGGCATCCGGCCCGATCACCCGGAACTGCACCGGATAGGGCACGGGCGGGCCGTTCGGCAGCAGCTTGACGCGCCCGCGCAGTTGCGGGAAATCGCGCGCCAGCAGGTCCACCACGCGTTGGCGCACGCGCTCGCGCAGCGCCACTTCGGCCGGCAACACGATCACCTGCGCCACATTGGTCTGCGGGAAGATCTGGTCCAGCGGCAGGTAGAAGCGCGGCGCGCCGCTGCCAACGAAGGTGGTCAGGCTGGCAATCTCGCGGTCCCCGCGCAGCGCGGCCTCGAAGCGCTTGGCCTCGGCCTCGGTCTGCGCGAAGCTGGTGCCCTCGGGCAGCCACAGCTCTACCATCAGCTCCGGCCGGCTCGAGTCCGGGAAGAACTGCTTCTCGACGAACTTGAAGGCATAGAGGCCAAGGGCGAAGGCCACCAGCGTGATGGCGATCACCGTCTTGCGCCAGGTCACGCACCAGTGCACCAGGCGGCGAAAACGATTGTAGAACGGCGTGTCGAACACCTCGTGCTGCTCGCCCTCGCCGGCGGGCCGCGCCTTGAGCAGCAGGTAGCCCAGGTAGGGCGTGAAGTAGACCGCGGCCAGCCACGACAGCACCAGCGCCATCGCGGTCACCGCGAAGATGGCGAAGGTGTACTCGCCCACGGTGGAGCGCGCCAGCCCCACCGGCAGGAAGCCGGCGGCGGTGATCAGCGTGCCGGTCAGCATCGGCATGGCGGTGGAGCTGTAGGCGAAGGTGGCGGCTTCCATCTTGGAGAAGCCCTCCTCCAGCTTGCGCACCATCATCTCCACCGCGATGATGGCGTCGTCGACCAGCAGTCCCAGCGCCACGATCAGCGCCCCGAGCGATATCTTGTGCAGGCCGATGCCGAAGATGTTCATGAACAGGAACGTGACGGCGAGCACCAGCGGAATGGTCAGCGCCACCACCAGGCCCGGGCGCACGTCGATGCGCAGCGGCTTGGTATGCAACCCGAGCGAGATAAAGCTCACGCCCAGCACGATCACCACGGCCTCGATCAGCACGTGCACGAACTCGCCCACCGACCGCTCCACGGCCTCGGGCTGGTTTTGCACTTGGTCCAGCTCGATGCCGACGGGCAGCTGCCCGCGCAAGCCGTCCGTCGCGGCGCGCAGGTTCTTGCCCATGGCGATGATGTCGCCGCCGCGCTCCATCGAGATGCCCAGCCCGATCACTTCCTTGCCCTGGAAGCGCATCTTGCTGGCCGGCGGATCGACATAGCCGCGGTACACATGGGCGATATCGCCCAGGCGGATGTTGGCAATGCCGTTGGGGCCGCGCAGCACCAGGTTTTCCAGGTCGGCCACGTTGGCGAACTGACCCGACAAGCGCACCTGCAGGTTGTCGCCCGGCGTCACCAGCACGCCGCTGGCGGTCATGCTGTTTTGCTGCGAGATCTGGTCGGCGATCGCGTTGATGTCCAGCCCGAGCTGGGCAAAGCGCGCCTGGTTGAATTCGATGTAGACCTTCTCGTCCTGCAGCCCGATCAGCGCCACCTTGGCCACCGAGGGCATGCGCAGTAGCTGCTGGCGCACCAGGTCGGCGTACTCGCGCAGCTCCTTGTAGTTGAAGCCGTCGGCCGAGAGCGCATAGATGGAGCCGTACACGTCGCCGAACTCGTCATTGAAGAACGGCCCGCGCACGCCCGGCGGCAGCGTCTGCGCGATGTCGCCAACCTTCTTGCGCACGGTGTACCAGATCTGCGCGGTGTCCTTGGCCGGCGCGGTGTCCTTGAGCTGGAAGATCACCGTGGTCTCGCCGGGCTTGGAGAAACTGCGGATCTTGTCGGCGTAGGGCACTTCCTGCAGCTGGCGCTCGATCTTGTCGGTAACCTGCACCGCGATCTGCTCGGCGGTGGCGCCGGGCCAGAACGCCTGCACCACCATCACGCGGAAGGTAAAGGGCGGGTCTTCGTCCTGCCCGAGCTGGAAGAAGGCAAAGAGCCCGCCCAGCAACAGCACCACCAGCAGGTAACGGGTCAGCGGCTGGTGCTCCAGGGCCCAGCGGGAAAGGTTGAAACGGGAATGATCCATGCCGGCGCCTTAGTTGCGCACGGCCGGCGTGGGCGCCACGGCCTGCAGCGGCTTGACCTTCTGCCCGGGCTTGAGCAGGTGCACGCCCGCGGTGACGATGGTCTGGCCGGCCGACAGCCCCTGCCTGACCTGGATCTCGTTGCCCTGGAGCTCACCCAGGGTAACGTTGACTGGCTGCACGGTGCCGGCTGCCGCGTCGTACACCCAGACCTGGTTGATGCCCTGCTTTTGCAGCAGCGCGGAGAGTGGCACCCGCAGCGCGGTATCGTCGCCGGTGCGGGTGAAGGTGACCACGGCGGTCATGCCGAACTTGAAGTCGGCCGGCGGGTTGGGCACGCTGATGCGCGCCGCGTAGGTGCGCGTCACCGGGTCGGCCATCGGCGAGATCTCGCGCACGCGGCCCGGCAGCAGCCGCCCGGGCTCGGCCCAGGTGCGCACGGTCACGTCGGAGATGCCGCGCAGGCGCTCGACCTGGTCCTCCGGCAGGCCAACCGCGACCTCCTTCTCGGCGGTCTGCGCCACCCGCACGACTGACTGGCCCGTCGCGACGACCTGGCCGACTTCCGCTTCGATCAAGGTCACCACGCCATCGGCGTCGGCGTTCAGCACGCCGTAGCCGGTCTGGTTGGCCTGGTTGCGCAGCCCCGCCTCGGCCTGGCGCAGGCGGGAGACGGCGGAGTCAAAGGTGGCCTGGCGGCGTTGCTGCTCGGCCGCGCTGATGAATTTCTTGGCGAACAGCTCGTTGTAGCGCTTGAGATCGGCCTCGGCGAGGTCGCGGTCAGTCTTGGCCGCGTCGTACTGCGCCCGCGAGCCGGCTTCCGCCAGGCCGAGGTCCGTGGGGTCGAGCCGGGCGAGCGGCTGGCCCTTGCGCACGGTGGCGCCCACGTCGACCAGGCGCGCGGCGATCTTGCCGCCCACGCGAAAGCCCAGCCGCGACTCGATCCGGGGCCGGACATCGCCCGAGAACTCGAATTCCGTCTTGCCTGCGCCCGGCTGCAACTGCATCAGGCGCACCGGGCGGATCTCTGGCGCCTTCTCTGCCTGCCGGCTGCACCCCGCCAGCCCCATCACCACCCCGGCGAGCACCAGCAGGACCACCAACGCGCCGCGAGCGCGCATGCGCAAGCCGGCCGCGAACGCGTTCGCGCCGCAAAGCGTGGAAAAAGGCACTTCGATGGCCGCAACTTCCGGCCCGGGATAAGGCACTGGCATGAGTTAAGCGTTAGATCGGTGGAACTGTTGCACTGCAGGCACTGCGCGAAGCGGCGGCAGATTAATAACTCGCCGGTCAGTAATGTAACGGGGTGGAGCCGAAGGCGTCAAACGGCGCGCGCAGGGGAGTGCCGGAAACGTACTTTTCAAACGTGCTGCCCACCCCGTGCCCCAGGTCAGTCGCAGGAATCGGGCCGGGTGCGGCCAAATGCCGCAGCGCTGGATATCCGCGCGGGCCGAAGCGCGCGGCGGCGCACTCGCCCAGGGCAGTTGCCGCCGGGAGCGCGATGCTACAATCCGGCGCGTCGCCCGCGCTGCCTTGCCTCTCGCCGTGGAATGCCTCGACGACTGGAAATCGCGGCGCTTGGCGCAGGACCCTGGCTTGCGCCATCTCGCCAGGCCGACCGCCCCGCGCCGGTCAGGTTGCCGCGGCGACAGCGCAGGCAAACGCCCCCAATACCCCCCAATTCACCGACCCGAGACCGGCGTGACGCCCGATCAGTATTGCCAAGAAAAAGCCGCGCAGAGCGGCTCCAGCTTCTATTACAGCTTCCTGTTCCTGGCGCCCGAGCGGCGACGGGCCATTACCGCCCTCTATGCCTGGTGCAGGGAGGTCGACGATGTCGTGGACGACACCCAGGACGCCAGCGTGGCCTATCAGAAGCTGGCCTGGTGGCGCAATGAGCTCGCCCAGATGTTCAACGGTGCGCCAACCCACCCCGTGACCAAGGCGCTCCAGTCGCACGCGCAAGCCTATGGGCTGACCCAGTCGATGTTCAATGAAGTGCTCGAAGGCATGGAGATGGACCTCAACCAGTCGCGCTACCTGGATGACATCGCGCTCACGCGCTATTGCCATTGCGTGGCCGGCGTGGTCGGCACCATGAGCGCCCGCATCCTTGGCCACACGGATCCGCGCACGCTCGAGTACGCCGAAAAGATGGGCTTGTCGCTGCAAATGGTCAATATCCTGCGCGATGTGGGCGAGGATGCCCGGCGCGGCCGGATCTACCTGCCGGTGAACACGCTGCAGCGCTTCCAGGTGCCGGTTTCCGAGATCAACCAGGCCACGCATTCCGATCGCTTCGTCGCGCTCATGCGCTACCAGGCCGAGCAGGCCCGCACGCTGTACCGCGAGGCGCGGGCGCTGCTGCCCCGGACCGAGCGCCGCGCCCAGCGCGCTGGCCTGGTCATGGGCGCGATCTACCAGACGCTGCTCGATGAGCTGGAGGCCAGTGAGTTCCAGGTGCTGAACCAGCGCATCTCGCTCACGCCCATGCGCAAGCTGTGGATCGCGTGGAAAACGTGGATGCGCAACCGCTGAGCGCCACCTCCGCGCTCTTCGCCTAGCCCGCATTGCCGCATTAGCTGGACTAGCTGCATTAACGGCATTAGCCGCCTTACTCGCCTGAGCTGCCATGACCCAATCTGCCGTCCCCCTCCTCCCGCTTGGCCAGACCATTCTCGACCAGGCCGCAGCGCTGGCCCGCTTCTCGGATATGGAAGGCGGCCTGACCTGCGCCTACCTGACCCCGGCCCACCGCGCAGCGTCGGCCCAGCTGGTGGCATGGATGGAGGCGGCGGGCATGCAGGTCCGCCTCGACGCCATCGGCAACGTGATCGGCCGCTATGCCGCCGATCCGGCCGTGGGCGATGCTGCGCGCGTGCTGATGACGGGCTCGCACTTCGACACCGTGCGCAACGGCGGGCGCTATGACGGCCGGCTTGGCATCCTGCTGCCCGTCGCGGTGGTTGGGGCGCTCAACGCGGCCGGCATCCGCCTGCCCTATCACTTCGAGGTGGTGGGCTTTGCCGAGGAAGAAGGCCTGCGCTTCAAGACCAGTTTCCTGGCCAGCAGCGTGCTGGCCGGCCGCTTCGACCCCGCCCTGCTGGATCGTGCCGACATCGACGGCGTGACCCTGCGCGAGGCGCTGGCCGCCTCCGGCCTGCCGGGCGCGGGCGGCATCGACGCACTGCGGGCCGCGGCGGTGGACCCCGCGACCCTGCATGGCTTTGTCGAAGTGCATATCGAGCAAGGCCCGGTCCTGCTGCACCACGGCCTGGCGCTCGGCGTGGTCACGCAGATTGCCGGCAGCAGCCGCTTCCAGGTCCGCGTAGAGGGCCTGGCCAGCCACGCCGGCACCACACCCATGACCATGCGCAAGGACGCCGCGGCGGCCGCCGCGGAGATGGTGCTGCTGGTGGAGCAGCGCTGCGCTCAGGTGCCGACGCTGGTCGGCACGGTGGGCCAGCTGCAGGTGCCCAACGGATCGAGCAACGTCATTCCCGCCGAGTGCGTGTTCTCGATGGACATCCGTGCCGGTGAAGACAGCATCCGCGAGGCCGCCATCGCCGACATCGTGGCCGGCATCCAGGCGATCGCCGAGCGTCGCGGCCTCAGTGCCGGCGTGGAACGGGTGACGCCGGTCAACAACGCGCCGTGCGCGCGCTGGCTGATGGACCAGTTCGGCGCGGTGCTCAGGAAGCGCGGGCTGGAAGCCTTCGAGCTGCCCTCGGGTGCTGGCCACGACGCCATGATGATGCAGCGCATTACCGACGTGGCCATGCTGTTCGTGCGCTGCGGCAACGGCGGCATCAGCCACAACCCGCTGGAGACCATGACGGCCGACGACGCCCAACTCGCTGCCGAGGTCTTCGTCGACTTCCTGCGACATTTCCAGCCACGCGCCTGACCCCCGCCGCGGCGCGCTTGCGGTCCCAGCCCAAATCGTATTGGATGTAGGCACACCAATCACAAGATCGAAAGATCACAGCGGAGACACTGCATGGCGCACCGCGAACTGATCTGTCCGGCGTGGCCGGCGGCCATGCCAACGACATGGTGGTGGACCAGCAGGGCCGCGCCTATGTGGGTAATTTCGGTTTCGACCTGATGGCCGGCGCCCCGATGCGCACCGCCAGCCTGGCAAGGGTCGACCCGCACGGATCGGTCACCGTGGTGGCAGACGGCCTGTTCTTCCCCAATGGTTCGGTCATCACGCCGGACGGCAAGTCCCTGGTGGTGGGCGAGACCCTGGGCAACCGCATCTCGGCCTTCGACCTGCACGCGGATGGCTCCCTCGGCCCGCGCCGCGACTGGGCCCTCTTTGGCAGCCAGCCAGCCGGGTCGGAACTCGGCGAGGTGCTGGGCGGCGCGAAGGTGGCGCCTGACGGGTGCGCTCAAGATGCGCAAGAAGCGCTCTGGGTTGCCGACGCCATCGGCAACCGCGTGTTGCGGGTGATGCCGGGTGGGCGCATTGATGAAGAGATTGCCTGCGGGACGGGCATCTTCGCCGCCGCCCTGGGAGGCCCGCGCGGCACCACGCTGTTCCTGGCCGCCGCGCCGAACTTCGACGAGGCCGAGCGCCGCGCTTCGCGCCTGGGCCATATCCTGATGACGGAAGTAGAAGTCCCGCACGCCGGCCTGCCATGAGGCGGAAGTAGGACGGACGCCGATATCCCGGATGCCGCGCGCCGTGGCATGCTGCACGCATGCGCGCGTGCCTGAGGCCTAGCCGCCCTGGTACATCTCCCGCCCGAGTTCGTACAGGTTCTGGCGCAGCTTGCGCCGCTCGTCGGGCGAAAGCTTGTCGTTCGGGAACGCGTGGGGCAGGCGGTCGTTCATGTCACGCTCGGCGCGGTACTTTCCGGCGCGCGCTCGCGCCTCGTCCTGGCTGAAGCGCTCGCGCTCGTTGCGCGGGGTGGCGTCGCGGGTTGCTGGCTTGCCAGCGCCCGGGAGCAAATGCGCCATGCCGGGCGATTGCGGGTACCCCGCACTAGCGGCAAGCAACAGCGCGACAGTCGCGCCGGCACGGGAAAAGGTATGCCCGGCTCGCTTGCGGGTGACTTTCATTGATAATGGCGGTTTGGGCTTCGGAAACGGTGGTTACAGGACCGCCGGAAGCCGGACATCCAGTAGCCCCGCCTCGCCACGTCATGGCAGTGAACTACACGGCGGACACCCACGAAAACCCCGTGGGACTGGCTACGGAAACGGTATGCGGCAGTTTAAACGCAGGGTGGATGCGCGCCTTCATACCTCGGGGTAAAGTATGTAACCTTTTGTTAAGCCATTTTGACCGAAAGCGTTTGTCGCTAAGATACCGCCATGGAAAATACCAGTCACAAGATTCTCGTCGTGGACGACGACCCCCGTCTGCGCGACCTGCTGCGCCGTTACCTTGGCGAACAGGGCTTCACCGTACTGGTAGCAGAAAATGCCACCGCGATGAACAAGCTCTGGTTGCGCGAGCGTTTCGACCTGCTAGTGCTCGACCTGATGATGCCCGGTGAAGACGGCCTGTCGATCTGCCGCCGCCTGCGCGGCGCCAACGACCAGACGCCCATCATCATGCTCACCGCCAAGGGCGAGGACGTCGATCGCATCGTCGGCCTCGAAATGGGCGCCGACGACTACCTGCCGAAGCCCTTCAACCCGCGCGAGCTGATCGCACGGATCCACGCCGTGCTGCGGCGCAAGGGCCCCGCCGAAGTCCCCGGCGCGCCTTCGGAAACCCCGGAAAACTTCGCCTTTGGCGACTTCGTGCTGAACCTCGCTACCCGCACGCTGACCAAAAATGATGAAGAGATCACCCTGACCACCGGCGAATTCTCGGTGCTCAAGGTCTTCGCCCGGCATCCGCGCCAGCCGCTGTCGCGCGAAAAGCTCATGGAAATGGCGCGCGGCCGCGAGTACGAGGTATTCGACCGCAGCCTGGACGTGCAGATCTCGCGCCTGCGCAAGCTGATCGAACCTGATCCGGGCAACCCGCGTTTCATCCAGACGGTCTGGGGCCTCGGCTACGTCTTCATCCCCGATGGCGTGAAGTAAGGCGCCGCGCATCGTGGCGACTGTCTTCAGCCGCACGGCTACGCGCCTGTTCGGTTCGCTGTTCTGGCGAACCTTCATGCTGATCGCCCTCTTGCTGGCGATCTCGCTGGGTATCTGGTTCCAGAGTTATCGGCTCTTCGAACGCGCGCCGCGCGCCCAGCAGATCGCCATGCAAGTGGTCAGCGTGGTCAAGCTCACGCGCGCCGCCCTGCTCTATTCCGATCCCGCGCGGCGGCGTTTCCTGCTGCTCGACCTGGTGCAGAACGAGGGCATCAAGGTCTACCCGCGCGAGAAAGACGACGATTTCTCCGTGCCCACCACGAACCCCTTCCTGACCCAGCTGGTGCAGCAGGAGATTCGCGGCCGGCTCGGCGAAGGGACCGTCATCGCCACCACCGTGAACGATATTCCCGGCGTATGGGTGAGTTTCGAGATCGAGGGCGACGATTACTGGGTGGCGATCAGCCCCGAACGGTTCGAGCGCGTGCCCGGCATCCAGTGGCTTTGGTGGAGCATCGCCGCGCTATTGCTGTCGATCATCGGCGCAGCCTTTATCACGTCGCTGGTCAACCACCCGCTCAAGCGGCTGGCCAACGCGGCACGCGCCATCGGCGGCGGCGGCGACCCGCCCACCCTGCCCGAGCACGGCGCCAGCGAAGTGGCGCAGGCCAACCACAGCTTCAACCAGATGGTGCGCGACCTGCGCCAGCTCGACGACGATCGCGTCGTCATGCTGGCGGGTATCTCGCACGACCTGCGCACGCCGCTCACGCGGCTGCGGCTGGAAACCGAGATGTCACCCGTGGATAACACCACGCGTGAAGCCATGATCGCCGACATCGAACAGATGGACGCCATCATCGGCCAGTTCCTCAACTACGCTCGCCCCGCGCTGGAAACGGTCGAACCGCTCGACCTCTCCGCGCTGGTGCAAGACGCCGTCGGCGTCTACGGGGCGCACGACGATGTCCGCGTGCACGTACGCGCCGGCGACCCCGTGATGGCCGTCGCCAACCGCATGGAAGTCCAGCGCATCCTCGACAACCTCGTTGAAAACGCCCGACGCTATGCCAAGGATGAAGACAACGGCGTGGCCGTGGTCGAAATCAGCACCCGGATCGAAGACAAGGAAGCCGTGCTGACCGTTGCCGACCATGGCAGCGGCGTTCCGGAAGCGCAACTCCCGTTGCTGACAAGGCCCTTCTACCGGCTCGATGACGCGCGTAGCGAGGCCAAGGGGGCCGGGCTGGGGATGTCGATTGTTAATCGGATCTTGCAGCGCAATGGGGGGAGATTGATGTTAGCGAATCGGCCGCCGCCGGCAACCGGGTTGGTGGTTAGCGCGTTTTTCAGGCGGGCGTAGATCGATATGTTGGGTGCGACTGCGACTACAACTGCAACTGCAACTGCAACTGCAACTGCAAAATCAGCTTCAAATTCAACGGCTTAACGTCAAGGGCAACTGCAGTTTCACCACCCCTGCGGGGCGGCGACCTATTTTTTTGTCTTGCCAAAAAAGTAGGCAAAAAAGGCGCGCCGGATGGGGCGACACCCCCTCGGGATTTCACGAAAAGAGCGGCCGGGACCCAAACTCGCATCGCCTTGAGGCGATACTCAGACATGGGTCCCTCTTTTCCGCTCTTTTCGTCGAATCCCGAGGCGCCCCATACGGCCTCTGCACACCTTGACGGCTCGCTTCGCATCGCGCTTGGGTGTTCCCCGCCTGGGGGCGGGTCACACGGCTACGCCGAATCGTTGGTCTGACGATGTCGATTCTGCTTCCGCTGGTTGACTCCCCCTCTCCCACTTGTGGGAGAGGGGCCGGGGGAGAGGGCGGGCGCTCATTGTGGCGTTGTGGCGCCAAGCGCCATTGGCTTCAGCCTTTCCCACGTTTTGCACGCATCGACAAGCTTTGTGCACGGCCAGACAAGCGGCGGCAAGCCCGCGATGCTAACTTCGATCTCCATTACAAGGTACCAGCCAAGACCAACCGGAGACGAAGATGAATGCACCCAAGGAAGCCCGCAGCGGCCTGGACCAGGCCATCCGCAATGCCATGCTGATCGACGGCGAGTGGCGCCAGGCTGAGTCCGGCGAGACCTTTGCCGTGTTCGATCCCGCCACCGGCGAGGAGATTGCGCGCGTGCCCGCGGGCGGCGCGGCGGATATCGATGCGGCGGTGGCCGCGGCCGGGCGCGCCTTTGCCGGCGGTACGTGGCGCGCCATGATGCCGGCCCAGCGCGAGCGCCTGCTGCTCAAGCTGGCCGACCTGGTCGAGCAGCACGGCGACGAACTGGCCCGGCTCGAAACCCTCAACAACGGCAAGCTGCTGGCGTTCTCGCAAGGCCTGGAAGTGGGCGGCAGCGCGCAGTGGCTACGCTATATGGCCGGCTGGGCCACCAAGATCGAAGGCAGCACGCTGGACGTCTCGGTGCCGTTCCCGCCGGGCACGCGTTATAGTGCCATGACGCGGCGCTCGCCCGTGGGCGTGGTGGGCGCCATCGTGCCGTGGAATTTCCCCTTGCTGATGGCGGTCTGGAAGATCGCCCCGGCCTTGGCCTGCGGCTGCACCGTGGTGCTCAAGCCAGCCGAGGAAACCCCGCTCACCGCGCTGCGGCTGGCCGAGCTCGCGCTGGAAGCGGGCTTCCCGCCGGGCGTGCTGAATGTGGTGACGGGCGACGGCGTGCCCGGCGCGGCGCTGGTGGCGCATCCCGGCGTCAACAAGATTACCTTCACCGGTTCCACCGAAGTCGGGCGCCTGATCGGCGCGCGCTGCGGCCAGGATATCCGCCGCGTGTCGCTGGAGCTCGGAGGCAAGAGCCCGGTCATCGTGCTGGATGACTGCGATCCCGCGCATGCCATCCAGGGCGCGGCCGGCGCCATCTTCCTCAACCAGGGCCAGGTCTGCACGGCCGGCTCGCGCCTGTACGTGGCGCGCCGCCACTATGACCAGGTGGTGGAGGGGCTGGGCAAGGTGGCCAATGCCACGGTGCTGGGCTCCGGGCTCGATCCCGCCAGCCAGATGGGGCCGCTGGTGTCGGCGCGCCACCGCGACAAGGTCATGGGGCTGATCGGCACCGGGCGCAGCGAAGGCGCGCAGATCGTCGCGGGCGGCGATGCGCTGGACCGCCCCGGGTATTTCGTGCGGCCCACCGTGGTGGCCAACGCCGCGTGCAAGGACCTGACGCTGGTGCGCGAGGAAGTCTTCGGGCCGGTGGTGGTGGCCATGCCGTTCGACGATCCCGAGGCCGTGCTGGCCGAGGCCAACCGGTCCGAGTACGGCCTGGGCGCCAGCATCTGGAGCAACGACCTGCGCGCGGTGCAGCGGCTGGTCGATGGCCTGGATGCCGGCACGGTCTGGGTCAATACGCACAATATCGTGGACCCCAACATGCCTTTTGGTGGATACAAGGCATCCGGGGTCGGGCGCGAGCATGGCCGCTCCGCCATCGAGGCCTATACCGAGATCAAGTCGGTCTGCATGGCTTACTAAGCGGCATCGCCACGCTTGGCGAGGGGGGGCATCTCGGGCCAACCGTTCTGCGGGTAATCCCGAGTGTGTAAAACCTACCCCTGCGGCCATTCTTAGGCCTGCTGCAATCCGGTGGCGCGACGGGCGATGTCCGTCGCGCCATTGGCCAGCCGCTGGCATGGAACCAGCCTGGCTTCCCCCGAAGAAGAAGCAAAAAAAAGAGGAGACACAATGAGCCAAGAACCCGAGCGGGTTTTCTCATGCTGGCCGCGCGTTGCGCAGCGCACCGGCAAGCACGCGGGCCTATCACGCAAGGTGGCAATGCTGGTAGCGGGGCTGGCGGCGTTCTCGCTGGCGGCTGCGCAGGCCAAGCCGCCGGCCAAGGTGGCCAGCGCCGATCACATCCGTACCGTCACCCGTAGCGTCGACGGTGCCTTCATTGAAACCAACGCCGCCAAGTCACCCGACTGGCCCAGCTACGGCCTGGACTACGCGGAAACCCGCTTCAGCCGGCTCTCGCAGATCAATGCCGACAACGTGAAGGACCTCGGGCTGGCCTGGTCCTACGATCTCGAATCCACGCGTGGGGTGGAAGCCACGCCGCTGGTGGTCAACGGGATCATGTACGTCAGCGCATCGTGGAGCGTGGTGCATGCCATCGACACCCGCAACGGCAAGCGCATCTGGACCTTCGACCCGAAGGTCGACAAGTCGATCGGCTTCAAGGGCTGCTGCGATGTGGTCAATCGCGGCGTGGCGCTGTACCAGGGCAAGGTCTTTGTCGCTTCCTATGATGGCCGCCTGATCGCGCTCGACGCCGGCACCGGCCGCAAGCTGTGGGAGAAGGACACCATCATCGACCGCAGCCACTCGTACACCATCACCGGCGCGCCGCGCGTGTTCAAGGGCAAGGTCATCATCGGCAACGGCGGGGCGGAGTATGGCGTGCGCGGCTATATCACCGCCTACGATGCCGGCACCGGCGAGCAGAAATGGCGCTGGTTCACCGTGCCCGGCGACCCCAGCAAGCCGTTCGAGGATGAGTCGATGGCCAAGGCGGCCAAGACCTGGGACCCCGCCGGCAAGTACTGGGAAGCCGGTGGCGGCGGCACCGCGTGGGACACGCTGGCCTTCGACCCCGAGCTCAACCTGATGTATGTGGGCACCGGCAACGGCTCGCCCTGGTCGCGCAGCAAACGCAGCCCGGCCGGCGGCGACAACCTCTACCTGGCCTCCATCGTCGCGCTCGATCCCGATACCGGCAAGTACGTCTGGCACTACCAGGAGACCCCCGGCGACAACTGGGACTACACCTCCACCCAGCCGATGATCCTGGCCGACCTGAATATCGGCGGCAAGGCGCGCAAGGTCATCCTGCATGCGCCCAAGAACGGTTTCTTCTTCGTCATCGACCGCACCAACGGCCAGTTCATCTCGGCCAAGAACTTCGTCGATGTGAACTGGGCCAGCGGCTACGACCAGAACGGGCGCCCGATCGAGCTGCCCGAGGCGCGCGCCACTGACAAGCCCTATGATGCCATCCCCGGGCCTTATGGCGCGCATAACTGGCATCCGATGTCGTTCAATCCGCAGACCGGCCTGGTCTACCTGCCGGCCCAGCACGTGCCCCTCAACCTGATGGACGACAAGAACTGGACGTTCAACGGCAAGCAGCCGGGCCAGCCGCACGGCAACGTGGGCTGGAACACGGCGAAGCTCCTCAATGTCGAAGCGCCCACCAGCAAGCCATTCGGCCGGTTGATCGCCTGGGATCCGGTGCAGCAAAAGGCGGTGTGGACGCAGGAGCAGGTCTCGCCGTGGAATGGCGGCACGCTCACCACCGCCGGCAACCTCGTGTTCCAGGGCACGGCCGATGGCCGCTTCATCGCTTACAACGCCGCCACCGGCGCCAAGCTGTGGGAGTCTCCCACGGGCACCGGCGTGATCGCGGCGCCTGTGAGCTATCTGGTGGACGGCAAGCAGTACGTGTCCGTCGCGGTCGGCTGGGGTGGCGTCTATGGGCAGGCCCAGCGCGCCACCGAGCGGCAGGGGCCGGGCACGGTCTACACCTTCGCGGTCGGCGGCAAGGCGCCGATGCCCGCGTTCGTGCAGTACCGCGCGGGTGAATTGCTGTCGGGCGTGAAGTACGATCCGGCCAACGTTGCGGCCGGCACGGCGCTCTACGTCAGCAACTGCGTGCTCTGCCATGGCGTGCCCGGGGTGGATCGCGGCGGCAATATTCCCAACCTCGGCTATCTGGATACCGCCTATATTCAAAATCTCGACAAGTTCATCTTCAAGGGACCCGCCATCGCGCGCGGCATGCCAGACTTCACCGGCAAGCTGAGCGCGGACGATATCGAGAAGATCAAGGCGTTTATCCAGGGCACCGCGGACGCGATCCGGCCCAAGAGCCAGGCAATGGCCAAGTAGGCGCCGAGTAGCGGCCGGGCAGGCTGCCCGTACAGCAGTAAAGGAAGCGATCAACAAACTCAGGGCAGGGATATGGCTGGCAACAAGGGCGGTGCGCGAAGCAGGAGGCGGGTTTCCGAAGAGGCTTCGCACCGCCTGTGCTGCCTGGCGGCGGCGATGCTTGCCGCCGCGCCCGGTGCGGCTTTGGCCGAGGAAACGCTGCCCGACGTGGTGGTGAGCGTCAGCCGCGCGGAGCAGAAACGCTTTGACGCGCCGGCCGCGATCGACAGCGTCCCCGTCGACTCGCTGAGCGCCCCGAGCCCACTGGTCAACCTCTCCGAGCTACTGGCGGGCGTACCTGGCGTTGCCGCGCGCGAGCGCCAGAACTACGCGCAAGACCTCCAGCTTGCCGTGCGCGGGTTTGGCAGCCGCTCCACCTTCGGCGTGCGCGGCGTGCGGCTGTTTGTGGACGGCATTCCCGCCACCATGCCGGACGGGCAGGGCCAGGCCTCCACCGCCGATCTCACCAACGCCAGCCGCATCGAGGTGTTGCGCGGCCCCTTTGCCCAGCTCTATGGCAACGCTTCGGGCGGCGTCGTGCAGGTTTTCACGCCCGATCCGCCCAAGGCGCCGATGGCGCGCGCCGCCACCGGATTCGGCTCCGACGGACAATGGATGACCGGCGTGACGGTGGGCGGCGGCAACGACAAGATCGGCGGCGTGCTGGACGCATGGACGTTCGAGACCGACGGCTACCGCGACCACAGCGCGGCCCGGCGCCGCCAGCTCAATGCCAAGGTAGTCGCGGAGCCGGTCACCGGCACCCGTGTCACGTTGTTGTTCAACGCGTTCGACCAGCCCCAGGCACAGGACCCGCTTGGCCTCACGCGCGCCCAGGCCGACGCCAACCCGCGCCAGGCGGTGGCGCTGGCCACGCAGTTCAATACCCGCAAGAGCGTCCGGCAGAACCAGGGCGGCGTGCTGGTCGAGCAACGACTAAGCGATAAAGACAACCTTGAATTCCGCCTCTATGGGGGCACCCGCGAGCTGACCCAGTACCTGGGCTTCAGCGGCATCGCGCCCTCGTCGGCGGGCGGCATCGTGGATATCGACAGATCCTACGGCGGCGGTGCGATGTCGTGGCACCACAACACCATGGTGGGCGGCCTGCCGCTGCTATGGAGCGCCGGCGTGGACGCCGACGGCATGCGCGACGCGCGCACCGGCTTCGTCAACCAGAACGGCACGCAGGGCGCGCTGCGCCGCGACGAGACCGACAAGGCCGGCAGCCTGGGCGCCTTCGCCCAGTTCGACTGGACCTGGAACCCGTCCTGGCGGCTCGTCGGCGGCGTGCGCGCCAGCCAGGTCAAGCTGCGCATCGACGATCATTACATCACCGCGGCCAGCCCCGACAATAGCGGCACCGCCACCTACAACAACGTCAGCCCCGTGCTCGGCGTGGTCTGGCAAGCGCTGGACTCGCTCAATGTCTACGCCAACCTTGGCCGCGGCTTTGAAACCCCGACGCTGACCGAAGTCGCCTACGGCCCCGGTGGCACCGGCACCAACCTCGGCCTGCAGCCATCCACCAGCCGTCAGGGCGAGATCGGCGTCAAATGGCAAGGCAAGGGGCAACGGCTGGAAGCCGCGCTGTTCGATGCCGGCAGCCACAACGAGATCGTGCCGCTGTCCAACGACAGCGGCCGCTCCGTCTACCAGAACGTCAACGGCGTACACCGCCGCGGGCTGGAACTCGGCTGGCGCGGCACCTACGGCCCCGGCGAGCGCTATGGCACCGGCCTGGCCTATACGTGGCTCGATGCCTATTTTGGCGACGCCTTTCGCAATGCGCAGGGCGCAACGGTAGCCTCCGGCAAGCGCCTGCCCGGCACCTCCCGCCACAGCCTGTTCGCCGAGGCCACGTACAAGCCGGTGGCGGACCTCACGCTGGGCGTGGAAATGCGCGTGGAAGGGCGCGTCTTTGCCGACGACCTCAACACGCAATATGCGCCGGGATACACCACCTTCAACCTGCGCGCTGGATGCAACTTCCGCGTGGGGCGCATGCGCTGGTACGCGTATGGCCGGATCGACAATATTGCCGACCGGCATTACATCGGGTCGGTGATCGTCAACGAGAGCAACGGGCGGTACTTCGAGCCAGCGCCGGGGCGGCGGTTTTTTGTGGGGTTGAGGGCGGAGATCTGAGCGGCGGGCGGCAAGCTTACCTTGCCATCGGATGTCGTCGGCATCGGCACCGGCACCGGCACCGGGCCCGTGGCCGCTGGTCTACACTATCCCGACAGCCGCCCCAGCGCCGCTCTACGCCCACATCCCATGCAAGACACCACATCGCTTGCCACCGACGACCGCACTCGCCAGATCATGCTGTGGGTGGTCGCTATCGGCTTCTTCATGCAGACGCTGGATTCCACCATCGTCAATACGGCATTGCCTTCAATGGCCAAAAGCCTGGGGGAGAGCCCGCTGCGGATGCAGTCGGTGATCATTGCCTACTCGCTGACCATGGCGGTGATCATCCCGGCGTCGGGCTGGCTGGCGGACCGCTTTGGTACCCGCACCATCTTCCAGACCGCCATCGTGCTGTTTGTCGTCGGCTCGCTGGCCTGCGCATATTCCAACAGCCTGACTTTCCTGGTGGTCTCGCGGGTGGTGCAGGGCGTGGGCGGCGCGATGTTGCTGCCGGTGGGCCGGCTGGCGGTGCTGCGGACGTTTCCGCGGGACCAGTACCTGCAGGCGCTGAGCTTCGTGGCGATTCCCGGCATGGTGGGGCCGCTGATCGGGCCGACGCTGGGGGGCTGGCTGACCCAGACCTTTTCCTGGCACTGGATCTTCCTGATCAATGTGCCGGTGGGGCTGCTGGGCGGGCTGGCTACCATGCGCTATATGCCCAATGCGCGCCTGCACGGCGTGGCGCCGTTCGATCTTGGTGGTTATCTGTTGCTGGCGATCTCGATGCTGACGATTTCGTTTTCGCTGGATGGCCTGGCGGAACTTGGCTTCGAGCATGCCACCGTGCTGATGCTGCTGATCGCCAGCATGGCTTCGCTGACCGCTTATGTCCTGCACGCCACGCGGCGACGGCGCCCGCTGTTTGCGCTCCGGCTGTTTCGCATCCATACCTTCAGCGTGGGCCTGCTAGGCAACCTGTTTGCACGCATCGGCAATGGCGCCATGCCGTTCCTGATCCCGCTGACACTGCAAATCAGCCTTGGATATTCGCCGTTCCAGGCGGGCCTGATGATGCTGCCGATCACGGCGGCGGGCATGGCATCCAAGCGGCTTGCCACCGGGCTGATCGAGCGTCATGGCTATCGCAAGGTGCTGGTCACCAATACCTTCGTGGTGGGACTGGCAATGGCGTCGTTCGCGCTGATCTCGCCCACCCAGCCGCTCGCGCTGGTGCTGGTGCAGCTGGCCATCTTCGGGGCGGTCAATTCGATCCAGTTCACTGCCATGAACACGGTCACGCTGAAGGATCTCGGCACGGCCGGGGCCAGCGGCGGCAACAGCCTGCTGTCAATGGTGCAGATGCTGTCGATGAGCCTGGCGGTGACGTCGGCCGGTGCGTTGCTGGCGACCTTCCAGGGGACCTTCGGCCGCCACGGCGCTACCAGCGCGCTGCCGGCGTTCCATGCCACGTTTATCTGCGTGGGGCTGATTACCTCGGCTTCCGCGTGGATCTTCCTGCAGCTGTCCCCTGACGTGGCGCGTCCGGCCGGCAAGAAAATCGAAGACGCGACCGAGATGTAAGGGGAGCGATGCGCGGCAGCTGGGGGGGCTGACCGCCGCGCTGGCTTTGGCTAATCAAGGGGTGGGAGCGGGCCGCGGCGATTCGGCGGGCTCGTGCACGGGGTTACCCCTTCGCCTTGGGCGCCAGCCCGCGCGAGCGCTGGGCGGCGCGCTCGCGCAGATCCTGTACAAAGGCCTCGGCGGCATCGTCGAGGTCGCGCCCGCCCTGACGTAGCAGCCCGACCGGCTCCTCGCTGCCCTGGCCCGAGATGGGTAGCAGCACCAGCTCCCCGTCCTCCAGGGCCTGGCGCATGGCGCAGCGCGGCGCCAGCCAGACGGCGTCGGATTTCTGCGCAATGAGCAGGCCCAGGTACGCGTCCGCGGTCTCCAGTACGCCGTGCGGCAACACGAAGCCGTGACGTGCCAGCAGGCTTTCCGCGCTGTGGCGCGGCACCGAGCCCTGCGCCGGCACCACCAGCGGGAAGGCCATGACGTCTGCCATGGACGGCGGCATCGCGCTCAGCGGATGTCCCTTGCGCACCGCCAGCAGCAGCGGCTCGGTGTTCAGCATTTCAAACCACAGCCCCTCCATCACCGCCGGATTGTCCATGCGGCCGATCACGATATCGAGCAGATCGGCCTTCAGCCAATCGATCAGCGTGCGGTTCATGCCCGTCTGCACCGCCAGGCCGACTTCCGGATGCGTGCGGCGGAACGCCAGCACCGCCTCCTGCAGCAAGTCCGGCACCACGCTGGGCAGGGCGCCCAGCCGGATATGCCGACGCCCCGCGGTGGCCGAGCTACCGATGCTATCCGCGGCTTCGTCCAGGTCCTCCAGCACGCGCAAGGCGTGGCGCAGAAAACGCTGGCCCAGCTCGGTCAGGTCGGTGCCTGCCCGGCTGCGGGCGAGCAAACGTGCGCCAAGCAGCTCCTCCAGCTCGGTCAGGGTCTTGGAAACGGCGGGCTGGCTAAGGCCAAGCTGTTCTCCGGCCTGGCCCAGGTGCTGGGTTTGCGCCACGGCCACGAAGCAATGGAGGTGGCGCAGGCGAACCCGGTTGCGGAAGGTGGATTGGAAGGTGGGTTGCATATCGAAAAGTTATGCAAATAGTCGAAAAACTCAATATACATGCGTTCTATATGCAAATAAAGTAATGAAAATTCCACCCCACGGAGACACGTATCATGGCCGACTCGCCCATCAAGCTGCCGCCAGGGCTGGCGCAATATCGCCGCCACTACTGGGACACCCAGCCTGAATACCGCTTTGACCCCTACGGTTCCACGCTGCTGCGCTCGCCCAACGAGCCGCTGGTGGCGCTGAACCAGACGCTGTCCGAGGTGACCGGCCCGCTGTTCGGCGCCGAGTTCGTGCGCAATGGCGACAGCGACCTGACCGCCGGCCACGCCGGCGAGCCCATCGGCGAACGCATTCTGGTCAGCGGCCGCGTGCTCGATGAAAACGGCCGTCCCGTGCCGAACGCGCTGATCGAGGTCTGGCAGGCCAATGCCGCCGGCCGCTACGTGCACAAGCGCGACCAGCACGACGCGCCGCTCGATCCCAATTTCACCGGCGAAGGCCGCGCGGTGACCGACGCGCAGGGCCGCTACCAGTTCAAGACCATCAAGCCCGGTGCCTATCCCTGGCGCAATCACCACAACGCCTGGCGGCCGCAGCATATCCATTTCTCGCTTTTCGGCAACGCTTATGCCACGCGGCTGGTGACGCAGATGTATTTCCCGGGCGACCCGCTGCTCGCCTTCGATCCCATCTTCAATTGCGTGCCCGACGCCAAGGCCCGCGATCGCCTGGTGGCCGCCTTCGACTGGGAAACCACGTCCCCCGAGTACGCGCTCGGCTACCGTTTCGATATCGTGCTGCGTGGCCGCGATGCCACGCCGATGGAGTAAGCCATGTTGTACGCCACCGCATCCCAGACCGTTGGACCCTACCTGCATATCGGCCTGTCCGGCCTTGACCGTGCCGACCTGACTGCCGAGGCCCCCGAACTGACGGGCGAGCGCATCGTGATCGAAGGCCGCGTGGTCGACGGCAAGGGCGATCCCGTGCCCGATGGCATGGTTGAGATCTGGCAGGCCAACCCGGCCGGCCGCTACCGCCACCCCGAGGACGCGCGCGATGGCGCCGGGACGGCACTGGTGCCGGGTTTCACCGGCTTTGGCCGGCTGCCGACCGGGCCCGACGGCAGCTTCCGCTTTGTCACCGTCAAGCCGGGTCCCGTGCCCGGCCCCGACGGCCAGCCGCAGGCGCCGCATATCGTCGTCTCACTGTTCATGCGCGGCCTGCTCAAGCATTTGTCCACGCGCCTATACTTCCCGGACGAAGCGCAGGCCAACGCACGCGACTGGGCGTTGTCGCAGGTGAGCGCAGCGCGCCGCCATACGCTGGTGGCGCAGCAGGCAGGCGCAGGCAAGCTGCAATGGCAGGTAGTGCTGCAAGGCCAGGACGAGACCGTCTTCTTCGACATCTGATCCTGGGCGCAGTCATTGCCTTTGCCAGCGCCCCGCGCTGCAACGAGCCCCGGCGCGGGACCTGCCATGGTCCGGCGCTGGGGTTTTTCCATGCCGATGCGAACCTGAATCGATGCCGACTTCATCCCGACTGACCGACCCGATGTTCGGCAGCGCCGCCACGCTGGCCGCTTTCTCCGATACGGCAACGGTCCAGCGCATGCTCGATTTTGAAGCTGCGCTGGCGCGTGCCGAGGCCAGCTGCGGGGTCATCCCCGCGGACGCCGCCGCGGTGATCGCCGCCACTTGCCGCGCCGACGAGATCGACTTTGACGCGCTGGCCGCCGCCGCCGTGGCGGGCGGCAACCTCGCCATTCCGCTCGTCAAGCAGCTCACCGCCCGCGTGGCCGCGCGCGACGCGCAAGCCGCGCGCTACGTGCACTGGGGCGCCACCAGCCAGGACGCGATCGACACCGGCATGGTGCTGCAATTGCGTGAAGCGCTGCAGGCCGTCGACGCCGATCTCAAGGCGCTTGGCCATGCCTGCGCTGCGCTCGCCACGCAGCACCGTGACACGCCGATGGTGGCGCGCACCTGGCTGCAGCACGCGCTGCCCACCACCTTTGGCCTCAAGGCCGCCGGCTGGCTCGATGCCCTTCTCCGCGACCTGCGCCGCCTCGGCGCCGCGCGCACGCAGGCTGCCGCGCTGCAATTCGGCGGCGCCGCCGGCACGCTGGCCAGCCTGGGTGCCGCCGCGCCGGCGGTGGCAACGGCGCTTGGCCGCGAGCTCTCGCTGGAGGTCGCCGCCACGCCCTGGCATGCCTACCGCGACCGCATGGTCGAGGTGGCCACCACGCTCGGCATGCTCGCCGGCACGCTGGGCAAGATCGCCCGCGACGTGTCGCTGATGATGCAGACGGAAGTCGCCGAGGTAGCGGAGCCCACCGGCCCCGGGCGCGGCGGCTCCAGCACCATGCCGCACAAGCGCAACCCGGTTGGCTGCGCCGCCGTGCTCACCGCCGCCGTGCGCGTGCCGCCACTGGTGGCGACCATGCTGGCCGGCATGGTGCAGGAGCATGAGCGCGCGCTGGGTGGCTGGCAGGCGGAATGGGATACCTTGCCGCAAATCGTCACGCTGGCAGCAGGGGCATTGCGGCAAATGCTGGAAGTGGTGGGAGGATTGCAGGTGGATGCCGCGCGCATGCGCGCCAACCTGGGCTTGACGCACGGGCTGATCCTGGCGGAAGCCGCCATGCTGGAGCTCGGCGGCAAGATTGGCCGGCTGCCCGCGCATCACCTGGTGGAAGGCGCCTGCCGCCGGGCTGGGGCCGAAGGCACGACATTGCGCGAAGCGCTGGGCGCGACCCTGGCCGAGGATCCCACGCATGCCGGGCTGATGGATGCGGCGGCGCTGGACCAGGTTTGCGATCCCGCCAACTATGCCGGGCAGACCGGGGGCTTTGTCGATGCCGTACTGGCGGCATGGCGGCACGACGCCGCACAGCATTGAGATTGTTCCAGGACTGAAGAAGACACGTACCTGTATGTCGACTGACGCTGCGATTGGTTGCTTCGATCATTTGCTTCGACTAGACGCTTCGATCAGACGCTGCAATCGCGCGTTGTGAACTAACGCACCGAACCCAATTCTCTGGAGACCACCTTGCCTTTCATCACCCACGCCGGCAACCGCCTCTTCTACACGCTGGAAGGCCCGGCCACCGCGCCCGTCCTCATCTTCTCCAACTCGCTGGGCACCGACCACACGATGTGGGCGCCCCAGGCCGAAGCGCTGGGCAAGTCATTGCGCATCCTGCGCTATGACACCCGCGGCCACGGCCAGTCCGCATTGCCCCCGGGACCGAGCAGCGTGGCGGAGCTGGGCAGCGATGTCATTGCGTTGATGGACGCCTTGCAGATCCAGAAGGCCGCCTTCTGCGGCTTGTCGATGGGCGGCCTCACCGGCATGTGGCTGGGCGTGAACGCGCCGCAGCGCTTCACCCGCATCGTGCTGGCCAACACCGCGCCCAAGATCGGCACGCCCGATGCGTGGAACACGCGTATCGAAGGCGTGCTGCGCGACGGCATGGCGCCGCTGGTGGAAGGCTCGTTGCAGCGCTGGTTCACGCCAGCCTTCGTCAGCGCCGCCGGCAACCAGCTGGACGACCTGCGCAACGTGCTGACCGGCCTGGACGCGCGCGGCTATGCCGCCAACTGCGCGGCGGTGCGCGACGCAGACCTGCGCGAGGCGGTCAAGACGATTCCCGTGCCAGTGCTGGTGATTGCCGGCTGCGCGGACCCGTCCACCACGGCGGCGGAAGGGCGCGCGCTGGCCGACGCCATTCCGGGCGCGAAGTATCTGGAGCTGGAGGCGGCCCACTTGTCCAACCGCGAGCAGCCGGCGCGCTTCACCGAGGCGTTGCTGGACTTCCTGGGCGGCGATGCGCAACAGCCCGCCAGCCGTCCCGCCAACGATGGCGAGCGCTACCAGGCCGGCCTGGCCGTGCGCCGCGCGGTGCTGGGCAGCGCCCACGTGGATCGCTCGCTGGCCAAGCTCAATCCGCTGACCGAAGAGTTCCAGAACCTGATCACGCGCTATGCATGGGGCGAGATCTGGACGCGCGAAGGCTTGCCGCGCCATTCGCGCAGCCTGATCACCATCGCCATGATGGTGGCGCTCAACCGCAGCGACGAACTCAAGCTGCACCTGCGCGCCGCGGCCAACAACAACGTGAGCCGCGACGAGGTCAAGGAAGTGCTGCTGCAGACCGCGATCTATTGCGGCGTGCCGGCAGCCAACTCGGCCTTCCATATGGCGGAGGAAGTGTTTGCCGCGGTGGATGCGGAAGTTGCGGCCAAGGGCTAGTTCTCCAGCTTGATGCCCTGCTTCGCCACCAGGGCCTTGATCCTGCCGCGTTCGGCCTGGATGTCCGCGGCGAAGCGCTCGGGCGTGTTGCCGGCGGGCTCCGCGCCTGCCGCGCGCAAACGCTCCTGCAGCGCGGGCTCGGCCAGTACCTTGGCCGCTTCGGCCTGGATGCGCTGCACGATGGCATCCGGGGTGCCGGCTGGTGCCACCAGGCCGTACCAGGCGCCGTCATTCACGGCCTTCAGCCCAAGTTCCGCGAAAGTGGGAACGTCCGGCAGCGCGGGAAGGCGCTTGGGCCACGCAACCGCCAGCGCGCGCAGCTTGCCGCTCTTGATGTATGGCATGGACGAGGGCAGGTTGTCGAACATCATGTTGACCTGGCCGCCCATCAGGTCGTTGAGTGCCGGGCCGGCACCTTTGTAAGGCACGTGGACGAGACGGGTGCCGGTAGCCGCCTGGAACTGCTCGGCCATGATGTGCGTGCCGCTGCAGGTGCCGGTGCTGGCGAACGACAATTTGCCCGGGCTGCGCTGGATCATGTCGAGCAGCGCCCGCGCATCGCTTGCCGCGAAATCCCGCCTGACCGTCAGCACGTTCGCCGTATTCGCCAGGTTGGTGATCGGCCGCAAGCTCTTGTCCGCATCGTAGGGAAGGTGCGCGTTGCAGGCGGGATTGACCACGTGCGTGCTGACCGTGGCCATGCCCAGCGTGTAGCCGTCGGCAGCGCTGCGCGCCACGAACCCCATGCCGATGCTGCCGCCGGCGCCTGGCTTGTTATCGATGACGATGGCCTTGCCCAGCCGCTGCCCGAGCCGGTCAGCGACCACCCTGGCCACGTAGTCGGTCGTGCCGCCTGCGGGAAAGGGCACCACCAGCGTGATCGGCCTGGCGGGGAACACCTCGGCTTGCACCGCGAGGCTCGTCGCGGCCAGCAAGACGGTGAGCAAGGCCCGGCGCATTGGATGGTAAAGCGGTGAACAGGATTTCATTGAGGGTCTCCAAGGACGACGGGTTGCAGGTCGATGCGCATGGCGGCCAGCATCGAACGGAACGCCGATGCGGTATGCGTTGGGTTTTCCGTGACAGCACAAACGACCCGGCCTGTGCCGGTTGTCGTCAGGCACTCGAGCGCTTCGATCGAGGCGCGCACCGGATCGACGAAGGCCTTGCCGGGAAACAGCCGCTGGAAGTAGGCATCGAGCCAGGGCAGGTGCGTGGACGACAACGTGAAGACATCAATCTCTGGTTGCGTGGCGAGAATTGCACGCACGAAGGCGTCGACTTGCGCGGCGGTGCGCGCGGGATCGGTCAGGAACGCACCCGACTCCACCAGGTCGACCAGGGCGGAGGCGTTGAACGAAAATGCTTGCCCGCGCCCCCGGCTGGCCGCGGCGATATACGCGCCAAGCTCGGGACTCTGCACCATCGAGCGCACGCCCAGGACGCCGATTTGCCGGGACTTCGACAGCGCCAGGGCCTCGGCAACCGGCGGCACCACGCCAAATAGCGGCACGCTGGCGGTGCGGCGCAAATCCTCCAGCACGGTGACCGAAGGCGCATTGGACGCCATCAGGATGGCGCTCGCGCCCAGCCCCTGCAGGCGTTGCACGGCTTGCGCCGTGACCTCCAGCAAGGCCTGCCTGTTTTTGCCGCCGTAGGGAAAGCTGGCGCGGTCGGCGAGATAGATCAGGTCCTGGCTGGGGAAGCGCTCCTGAAGGAGCCGTACGGCGGCATAGCTGCCGATGCCGGCGTCGAAGACACCAATGGGTTGATGCAGCGTGGCGAAGGGATCCATGACATTTCGGTGAGTGGGTTCGCCTGGACTATCGCGCCAGATTGGTACAATTAAAAGTGCCGAAAACTGATTTTTTAATTGGGCCATTTATGCCAAAGATGCGCGATGCCGAAGTGCTGGACCTGGCGGTGCTGCCAAGGAATGCGGGAGAGGCCAAGCAGGCCTGGGTGTATCGCAACATCCGCCAGGCCATTCTCGGTGGCAGCCTGCAGCGCGGCGCCAGGCTGGCGTCCACCCGTTCGCTCGCGGCGCGTTGGGCGGTGTCGCGGGGGATCGTGGAGCTGGCGTTCGATCAGTTGCGGCTGGAGGGGTATATATCGAGCCGGGTCGGCTCGGGCTCGCGCGTGAGCGCCAGGCTGCCTGAAGATTTCTCGCTGCAGGAAATCAGCCAACCCGCGGCGCAGTCCATCGCTCCCCCGACAGCCGTGGCGCCGCCGACGCGCGTCGTGGCGGGCCTGCCCTTCGTGGCCCGCCTGGCCGATCCCGCCTTGTTCCCGCTCGACGAATGGCGCAGCCATGTCAGCCGCGCGCTGCGGTCGTTGTCCGCGCAGCAACTTGGCGACGACGATCCCTGCGGCGACCTGGCCTTGCGTGGGGAAATCGCCGCCTACCTGCGGGCGACCCGCGGCATCCGCTGCGATGCCGGCCAGCTGATGATCGTCACCGGCATCCGGCAGGCGATCGACCTGACCGCGCGCGTGGTGCTGCGCGAGCAAGGCCGCGTGCTGCTGGAGGATCCCGCCTATCTCTCGGCGGTGCCGCTGTTCGGCTTGTCCTCGCAGCGCATCTCGCCGGTGCCGGTCGATGAGGAAGGCATCTCGATGGACGGTATTCGCCAGCATGCGGATGCCGCGCTGGTGTACGTCACGCCCGCCCACCAGGCGCCGTTGGGCCTGACGATGTCCGTGAGCCGGCGGCTGGCCCTGCTCGACTGGGCGCAGGCGCACGGTGCCTGGATCCTGGAGGACGACTACGACAGCGAGTTCAACTACAGCCGCGCGCCGCTGCCCGCGCTCAAGGCACTGGATGGCGGCGATCGCGTGATCCACTGCGGCAGTTTCAACAAGAGCCTCTATGCCTCGCTGCGGATCGGCTATGTGGTGATGCCGGATGCGTTGCGGCCGGCCTTGCGCCAGTTGCGCGCCACCACCGGCCGCTCCAACAGCCTGGTGGAGCAACTCGCGCTCGCCGCCTTCATCCGCTCCGGGGCGCTATCGCGCCACCTGCGCGTCTCCAGGAACGTCTACCTGCGCCGCCGCGATATGGTGCTGGCGGTGTTGCGCGGGGTCCTTGGCGAACACCTGCGCGTAAGCGGGGAGCATGCCGGGTTTCATTTCGTGCTGTGGCTGCCGGACGGCGTCAGCGAGCGCCAGGTGGTGCAGGCCTGTGCCGGCGCAAACCTGGCGCTGCAGGGCATCAGCGAGTTCCGCCGGGAGCGGGTGCTGCCGCCGGCGCTGGTGATCGGCTATGCCGCGGCGCAGGACGATGTGCTGCGCGACGCGGCGATGCGGCTGGCGCAGGAAATAGCAGCACTCGCTCAGCCCGGTGGCACGAACTCGGTGACCTCCAGTTCGAAGCCCGCGATATTGCGATAGGGCACCGGCTGGCTCAGCAGCCGCAGCTTGCGCGCACCCTGGTCCCGCAGGATCTGCGCCCCCACGCCCAGGGCCCGCTGCGCGAACGATGGCGGCTTGGGTTGTTCTTCGGCGTGGCCCAGGCGCGCGACCTGGTCGAGCAGCCGCTGCGGCGGCTCGCGCTCGGCCAGCAAGACCAGGATGCCGCAACCCTCCGCGCCGATGCGCGCCAGCGAGCGCGCCAGGTTCCAGCCTGGCGCGTGCGCCGCCTGGGTTTGCGCTGACTCGAAGGCGAGCACATCGCGCAAGGTCTCCACCGTCTGCACGCGCGTCAGCACCGGCTTGCCCGGCTCCGGGCGGCCCAGCACCAGCGCCAGGTGCACGGCGTCGACGGGTTCGTCGTGGTACGCATGCACGGCGAACTCGCCGTAGGGCGTGGCCAGCCGGCTGCTCTGGCTGCGGCGCAGCGCGCCCTCCACCAGCAGGCGATGATGGATCAGGTCGCTGATCGCGCAGACCATCAGCCCGTGCTCGCGGGCGAAGGCCAGCAGCGCGGCGCCGCGCAGCAACTCGCCGGCATCGTCCAGCAACACCGTATATGCGCCGGCGGCCTCGCGGCCCGCCAGCCTGGGCAGGTCCGAGCAGGCTTCGGCGAAACCGGCGCGGCGCAGCACGCCGTCGGGTTGCGCCACGATGGGAAAGACATGGCCGGGCTGGACCAGGTGGCCGGCCCTGGCATGCGCGGCGCTGGCAACGCGCATCGTCAGCGCTCGGTCGGCGGCGGAGATGCCGGTGGAGACGCCATCCACAGCTTCGATCGACACGGTGAAGGGCTCGCGCTGCCTGCCAGTGCCCGCCATCATCGGCAAGCTCAACTGCCGCCGCCTGGATTCGGTGATGGCCAGGCAGACCAGGCCGCGCGCGTGCGCCGCCATGAAGTTGACGTCGGCCTCGCTGATCTTGTCCGCTGCGACCAGCACGCATCCGCTGGACTCCGCCGTGTCGTCCTCGGTGACCACGACCCGCTGGCCGGTGGCGATGGCGCGCAGCACGTCGCCGATCGGTGCGGGGCTCATGCCGCCTCCCGCTCATCGGCAAAGGCGGCGCGCAAGGCGGCCGCTGCCTGGTCGAGCGCGGCGTCGGCCGCGTCGAGCAAGCCCTGCATGCTCATGAAGCCATGGATCTGCCCAGGCCAACGATGGACCGCGGCGGCCACGCCAGCGCGCTGCATGGCGGCGCCGTAGGCCTCGCCCTGATCGCGCAGGGGATCGTATTCGGCCGTAATGATGGTGGCCGGCGCCACGCCCGCCAGTTCGCGCTGGCGCAGCGGGCTGGCGCGCACATCGGCGGCGTGGCGCGGGTCGGGCGGCTCGGGGAGATAGTGGCGGGCATACCAGCGCAGCATGTCCTCGGTCAGGAAGCAGCCCTGCGCGAAGCTGCGCCAGCTGCCGGATTCGTCCGCGCAATCCAGGTAGGGATACAGCAGCAACTGGTGGCGCAGCGCCACGCTGCCGCGCAATTGCTGGCACGCGACCGCGGCCAGGTTGCCGCCCGCGCTGTCGCCGGCGACCGCCAGCCTGTCCGGCAACGCCCCCAGTTCGGCGGCGTGCGCCGCGCTCCAGCGCAGCGTCGCGCAGGCATCGTCGGCGGCCGCGGGAAAGCGTGCCTCCGGCGCCAGCCGGTAGCCGACCGACAGCACCAGGGTGCCCGCGCGGTTCGCCAGCGAGCGGCAGATATTGTGGTGGGTTTCGATCCCGCAGGCGACGAAGCCACCGCCATGGAAGAACACCGTGAGCGGCCAGGGGCCATTGCCATGCGGCCTGTAGAGGCGGGCGGGCAAGGGGCCGGCGGCACCGGCCACGCTCAGCTCGCGTTCTTCCGCGACCGCATCGCCCGGTGCGAACGGTGGCTGCGCGGCCAACACTGCCCGGTAGGCCTGTGGTGTGATGGTGGTGAAGTCGAGTGGCGGGAACTGCGCCATGGCGGCGAGCAGGGCGCGGACTTGCGGATCGAATTCGAATGGCATTGGCTTTTCCTTGTGCAGGCGGGAGGAAGTGCAGGGAAGTGGGTGCGGGCGCGCTTTAGAAGGCGAATGCGGGCGTCTTGCCGCTGGCAATGCCGTTCGCGCGCGCTTGCGCGGCGGCGGCGGCTTCGGCATGCGGCAGGATCCAGAAGTCTCCGGCGGCGACGCCGTCGAGGATGTGCCGTGCCATGGTTGCCGCCGGCATGCCCTGCGCGATGGTCGCGCGTAGCGCCTGGTTCATGACGCCGACGCCGCTTTGCGCGCCTGCCGGCAGGTCGAGGGCGATGCCGGTGGCCACGGGGCCGGGGCACGCCACCGACACCTTGAGCGGCAGCCCCGCCGCCTGCAGCTCCATCGCCAGGCTCTCGCTCAACGCCACCACGCCCTGTTTGGACACGGTATAGGGCGTAAGCCAGGGACCCACGGAAAGCCCTGCCATGGAAGCGATGTTGACGATATGCCCGTTGCCTTGCGCCGCCAGGTTCAGGCGGATGATCGATTCCATCAGGCGCGGCGAAGCGTCCGCGGCGAGCGCGAAAGGCGCGCCGCCAGCGTTGTGAATCACGATATCCAGCGAGCCGCGCGATATCGCCGCGGGGATCCTGTACCTGGTATCCGACGCGGCCCGCTACATGACTGGTGCGGAACTGGTGATCGACAGCGGCTATACGGCGCGTTGAGCGTCTTCATCTTCAATGAGGAAGGGAATGACCATCGACATGACCGCGACTACGGCCACGGCTACGACCATGACCACGAACAAAAGCGCCGACATGAAGGCCGCCTTGCTCGCCTACGTGGCCGCTTTCAATGCGGCGGACGCCGAGCGCGTGGCGGCGCTGTTTGCCGACAACGCGACCGTCGAGGACCCCGTTGGCAGCCCGGCGATTGCCGGGCGAGAGAACATCCTCGCCTTCTACCGGCACGCGACCTCGCTCGGCGCGCGTCTGGAAGTGGTGGCGCCGCCGCGGGGCTCGCACGGCAATGCCGCGGCCTTGAGCTTCGCGGTGTACGCGCAAATGCAGGGGCACTCGGTACGCATCGACGTGACCGACGTGCTGACCTTCGGTGCCGACGGGCGCATTACCGGCATGCGCGCCTACTGGGGGCCGGATGACGTGCATCCGCAATAGGGTGCGGCCTGGCCTGGCTGCCGCGTGGCCATGGTAAGGCGTTGCCCGCGTGATGCGGCCGTCACGCGCGAGTGCATCCTTGCCAGCGCGGAACTACTGTTCGAGCGCCAGGGCGTGCAATCCGTCACGCTGGCGCAGGTGGCCAGCGCGATAGCCATGACACGCGGCGCGATCTACGGGCACTTCCGTAGCCGCGCCGACCTGCTGGCCGCCGTCATGGCGCGCGCGGAGGCGCATATTGCCGGCCGGCTCGCCCCCATCGCCGGTAACGTCCGCGGCCTGGCCCGCCTGGAGCTGGAGCGCGCGCTGGCGACGATGTTGCAGGACGAGGCCGTGCTGCGCTATGCGGGCATCGTCCTCGGCTTGCTGCACCACGCTTGCACGCCTGCGTGCGAGCTATGCCAGCTGACGGTCCGCATCCGTGCCCGTGGCAAGGCGCTGTGCGACGGCCTTGGCGCGCTGCTGGGCGAGCGGGACAAGGCCGCGCTGCTGGCGGCGCACCTCTGGGGCCTGCTATGCGCCCGTTCGCTGCGGCTGGCGCCGGTGGACCTGGCGGGGTGCGTCGGGCCGCTGCTGCGGCTGTATGGGGAATAGCCGGCTGTTACGGTAGCGTCTCGCCGGATTTCCCTCGTCCATCGCACATCCAGTCCCTCGGCTCACGGTGCGCGCAGGTGTAGGGGATCGCCCCTAGTCTGCTTGGACGAGGAAATTCTTCGCTCCAGTGGCTACCTTTAAGTCCATGAGACCGTGCCGGCGCCAGCGCAGCGCTACAAGAGCACGGCAGCGGGAAAAGAAGGGATACGAGCATAGAGGAGACAGTCGTGAAGGCTCGATATCGCATCACTTGTCTGTTGGCCGCCGGCGCGGTACTGGCGCTGGGCTTCGCCGCCGGCGTGATTACGGCCTCGCCTCCCGCCCGGGAGGACGGCGCGAGCGAACGCGCACCAGCCGCCGCGGCGGCCGCGACGGCCGCGACGGATATGCGGGCGGCAGTGGACGCCGCGTTGACCTATTGCGACGATGCCTGCCGGCAGAGCCGGGGCATCGCGGCCGTGACGGCGATGGGTCATCGCCCGCCGCCGTAGTGCCAGGGCGCTCCGGGGTCTGCCCGGCGCACTGGCGGCTGCCTCAAGCCACTTCGGCCACGCGAATCTCCGCCAGCAGTTTCTTCAACTCCGGCACGCAAGACCCGCAGTTGCCGCCAGCCTTGACGCAGGCTGTGACTTCGGCCGGCGTCTTGAGGTCGTGCTTGCGCACGGCATCGCAGATGGTATTGCGGCCCACGCCGAAGCAGGAGCACACCGTGGGGCCGGCATCTTCGCCTTTTTCCATCGGCTGGCCCAGCAGCAAGCCCATGCGGTCGGTGTCTTCCAGGCGCTCCTTGGCGAACAGCGTGGACAGCCAGGCGCGCGAGGGCAGCTCAGGGCGGGTGGAGATATAGATGCAGGTATCGAGGCGTTCGTTCACCACGTGGCCGGCGTGGTAGATGCCGGCGGTGCGGTCCTCGTATTCGATCCAGTCCGCGTCGGGATCGTCGATGCCCAGCAACTGGCGCGCCCACGCGGCGCGGTCCGTCACGTTCTCGCGGCCCGCGAACTCGTAGCGCTGGAACTGGCGGCCCTGGATGCGCGTCCAGTAGGTGAGGGCGTCGGCCTGGAGGTCGTGCCGGCTTAGCACAAAGCCATGCCAGGACACGCGGAATTCTTCCACGCGTACCGGCGTGTGCTTGAACTCGGGTTCGCCCGACACAGGATCCACCACTGGGTTGACCAGTGCGCCCACGCGTGCGTCCGAGCTGAACTGGCTGTTCCAGTGAATCGGCACGAACACGCTGCCGCGCGGGATGCCGCCGCTGTGCTGCACGCGTGCCACCATGGCACCCCAGCGCGTGGTCACGCGCGCCAGCTTGCCTTCGCCCACGCCGCATAGCAGGGCGTCCTGCGGATGCATGTCGACAAAGGGCTCGGCGATATGGTCGGCCAGCTTCGGCGACTTGCCGGTGCGAGTCATGGTGTGCCACTGGTCGCGCACGCGGCCGGTGTTGAGCACCAGCGGGAATTCGTCGTCGGTGGCGTGGAACGGGGCGCGCGGCGCCGTGGCGACAAAGCGGGCGCGGCCATCGGGATGGGCGAAGCGGCCGTCGGCAAACAGGCGAGCGGTACCGCCGGCCGTGCTGGCGAGGCTCCCTGCGGGCGCGGCCAGCACAGGCCATTGCACCGGCGCGAGGGCGTCGAATTGCTTCTGGCTCATGCCTGCCAGTCCGGCCAGGTCGAACACGCGAGGCGCGTGGGCGCGATCGCTGCTGCCGGCGTTCCGGTACGCGCTCAGTCGCGCATGCTCGTCGAAGATTTCATGCGGCCCGGCAAAGTCGAATCCACTAAAGCCCATGCGTGTCGCGACGTCGCACAGGATCTTCCAGTCGGCACGGGCCTCGCCGGGTGCCGGCAGGAAAGCACGCTGGCGCGAGATCCGGCGCTCGGAGCTGGTGACCGTGCCGCTCTTCTCGCCCCAGCCCAGCGCCGGTAGCAGGATATGCGCGGCATCATTGGTGTCGGTGCGCAGCATGATGTCGGAGCTGACCACCAGCTCGCATTTGGCCAGCGCGCGGCGGGCCTGGTCGGCGTCGGGCAGGCTCACCACCGGGTTGGTGGCGATTACCCACACGGCCTTGACGCGGCCTTGCTCGATGGCTTCGAACAGTTCCACCGCCTTCAGGCCCGGCTTGTCCGCGATGGCGGGCGAGCCCCAGAACGATTGCACGATCTCGCGGTGCAGCGGATCGGCAAGCTCCATATGCGCCGCCAGCATATTGGCCAGGCCGCCTACCTCGCGCCCGCCCATGGCGTTGGGCTGGCCGGTCAGCGAGAAGGGCCCCATGCCGGGCCGGCCAACGCGACCAGTGATCAGGTGGCAGTTGATGATGCTGTTGACCTTGTCGGTGCCGGCCGACGACTGGTTCACGCCCTGCGAGAAGCCGGTCACAACCTTCGGCGTGGCCGCGAACAGTGCATAGAAGCCACGCAACGCTTCGGGATCGAGCTTGCAGGCCTTGGCCACCTTGGCAACATCGGTGCAGTCCGGGCCGGCGGCCGCCAGCGCGGCGTCCAGGCCGCTGGTGTGGGCGTCGATGAATGCCTGGTCCACCGCGCCGTGCTGCGCCAGGTAGTGCAGCAGGCCGTTGAACAGCCACACGTCGGTGCCCGGCTTGACGGGGAGATGCAGGTCGGCCAGCTCGCACGTAGCGGTGCGGCGCGGGTCGATCACCACCAGCTTCATCTCCGGCCGGGCTTCCTTGGCCTTCAACAGGCGCTGGAACAGGATCGGGTGGCACCAGGCGGTGTTGGAGCCGACCAGCACCACCAGGTCGGCCTGTTCCAGGTCTTCGTAGTTGCCTGGCACCAGGTCCTCGCCAAAGGCGCGCTTGTGGCCGGCCACGGCCGACGACATGCACAGGCGCGAATTGGTGTCGATATTGGCGCTGCCGATAAAGCCTTTCATCAGCTTGTTGGCGACGTAGTAGTCCTCGGTCAGCAACTGGCCGGACACGTAGAGCGCCACGGCATCGGGGCCATGCTCGGCGATGATGTCCTTGAAGCCTTGGGCAACGGTGTCAAGCGCACGGTCCCACGAAACTTGCTGCAGGGTGCCATCGGCGTCGCGCATCTGCGGGTGCAGCAGGCGGCCCTCCAGGCCGACGGTTTCCGCCAGCGCGGAGCCTTTCACGCACAGGCGGCCCTGGTTGGAACCGTGGCTAGCGTCGCCGGCCACCTCCACGCTGCCGTCGGCATGGCGCGTGGCGCGCACGCCACAACCCACGCCGCAATAGGGGCAGGTGGTATCGGTGACGGCGGACGACGCGTTGACGGACAGCACGGTGCGCGAACCGGAGGAGAGGATGACTGGGATATCGGACAGGTTCACGGTAGCGCTCAAAGCTGGCGATCAATCGGGGACTGGTTAGTTCGAGCGGTCAAGCCGCCATGGCCTCGCACTGTGCTTTGCCAAACAGCAGCCGCTGGCGCATGGCGCCAACCTTGGCGCCGCTCTGGATCAGGTCGAAGTACCAGGGCCCGTCCTGCACGTCGCCGTACAGAACCGCCCCGACCAGCCGCCCGTCCTGCAGCACCAGCCGCTTGTACATTCCGCGGCGCGGATCGCGCATCACCAGGTCCTCGCTGTCCTCGCCACCGATAAAGTCGCCGGCGGAATACAAATCCACGCCGGTCACCTTTAGCTTGGTCGCGGTGGCTTGCTGCACATAACGGCGATGGCCGGCCCCGGCCAGGTGCGCGGCGGCCACGCGCGCCTGTTCCCAGATCGGCGCCACCAGGCCGAAGGTGGCCTGGCGGTGCTGGACGCACTCGCCCACGGCATACACGCGCGGGTCGTAAGTCTGCAAGGTGTCGTCCACCACGATGGCGCGCTCGCAGCGCAGCCCGGCTTGCTGGGCCAGTTCGATATTGGGACGCACGCCGGCGGTCATCACCACCAGGTCGGCGGGTATCTGGGTACCGTCTTTAAAGCATACGCCGGTGACGCGGTCTTCCCCAAGGATGCCGCTGGTATTGGCGTTGAGCAGGAAGCGCAGGCCCTTGCGTTCCAGCGCCTGCTTGAGCAGCGCGGCGGCAGGCTTGTCGAGCTGGCGCTCCATCAGGCTGTCGGCAACGTGCACTACGCTCACATCCATGCCCTGGCGCATCAGGCCGTTGGCGGCTTCCAGGCCGAGCAGGCCGCCGCCGATCACTACCGCGTGGCGATGGTTGCGGGCCGCCGACAGCATGGTTTCCACGTCCTGGATGTCGCGAAAGGCAATCACGCCGTCGAGCTGGTGGCCCGGCACCGGGATGATGAAAGGCTTGGAACCGGTGGCCAGCAGCAGCCGGTCATAGCCGACTTCGCGCCCGGATTGCGAGCGCACCAGGCGGCGCCGGCGGTCGATCGCCACCACCGGGTCGCCGGCCAGGAGTTCGATGCCGTTCTGCTCGTACCACTCGCGGGTGTTGAGCATGATGTCCGCGACCGTCTTCTCGCCCGCCAGCACCGGCGAGAGCAGGATGCGGTTGTAGTTGCCGTGCGGCTCGGCGCCGAACACGGTGATGTCATGGAGGTCCGGCGCGAGCTTGAGCAGTTCCTCGACCGTGCGCATGCCGGCCATGCCGTTGCCGACCACCACCAGGCGGGGTTTGGGGTTTGTGGTCATGCGGCCACCCAGACCTTGCCGTCATAGACCCGGGCCGGGTACGCCGTGATCGAGTGCTCGGGCGCTTCCAGGCATTCGCCGGTCTGGAGATCGAAATGGTGCTTGTAGATTGGCGACGCCACCACGATGCGCTCGCCCAGGCTGCCCACCAGGCCACGCGACAGCACGGCGGCATTGGAATTGGGATCGTAGTTGGAGACGGCGAACACCCGGTCGCCCTGGCCGCCAAGGTTGTCGCTCTGGCCCGCGCCGACCCGGAAGACGGCGATCTGCGCCTTGTCCACCAGTGCGCACACGCCGGTATTGGGCACGATGTCGCGCAGGGTGCAAACGGCGGTCCAGGTTTCGGAATGGTGGGTGTGGCTCATGATGTTCTCCTTGGGCGTTAGCGCGAGACGATGGTTCCGGACGGTTCAGGCTGCCTTGACGATCACGGGGATCTGCTCAAGCCGGGAGCGACGCAAGTTCCGTTCCTCCGGCGTGGCGGGGCGGATCTGGCCGCGCTCTTCCATGAAGACCAGGTTGTCGTCGCGCAGGTCGCTGTTGACGAAATGGCGGAAGCGCTTGCGGGTTTCCGGGTTGGTCACGGCGGCCTTCCATTCGTCTTCGTAGGTGTCCACCACGTGTTGCATCTGCGCTTCCAGTTCCGCGCCGATGCCCAGGCTGTCTTCCAGCACCACGGCCTTGAGGTAGTCCAGACCGCCTTCCATGTTGTCGCGCCAGACGCTGGTGCGTTGCAGGCGGTCGGCGGTGCGCACGTAGAACATCAGGAAGCGGTCCACATAGCGCAGCAGCGTTTCGCGGTCCAGGTCGCTGGCCAGCAGTTCGGCGTGGCGGGGTTTCATGCCGCCATTGCCGCACACATACAGGTTCCAGCCGCGCTCGGTGGCGATGATGCCCACGTCCTTGCCTTGTGCCTCGGCGCACTCGCGGGTGCAGCCGGAAACACCAAACTTGATCTTGTGCGGCGCGCGCAGGCCCTTGTAGCGGTTCTCGATCTCGATGGCCAGGCCGACCGAGTCGTCCACGCCGTAGCGGCACCACGTGGAGCCCACGCAGGACTTCACGGTGCGCAGCGACTTGCCGTAGGCATGGCCCGACTCGAAGCCGGCCGCGATCAGTTCTTCCCAGATCATCGGCAGCTCTTCCACGCGGGCGCCAAACATGTCGACCCGGGCGCCGCCGGTGATCTTGGTGTACAGGCCGTACTTCTTGGCCACCTGACCCACGGCGATCAGGCCGTCGGGGGTGACCTCGCCGCCCGGCATGCGCGGCACCACCGAGTAGGTGCCATCCTTCTGGATATTGCCCAGGAAGTAATCGTTCGAATCCTGCAGGCTGGCGTGCTCTTCCTTGAGCACGAACTCGTTCCAGCACGAGGCCAGGATGCTCGCCACGGTCGGCTTGCAGATATCGCAGCCCAGGCCCTTGCCGTGCGCCGCCAGCAGTGCGTCGAAGGTCTTGAAGCCACCCACGCGCACCAGGTGGTAAAGCTCCTGGCGCGAGTAGGCAAAGTGTTCGCACAGGTGGTTGTTGACCGCCAGGCCTTGCTTCTTCATCTCGGCCTTCATCACCTGCGTGACCAGCGGCACGCAGCCGCCGCAGGTGCTGCCGGCCTTGGTGCAGCTCTTCATCGCACCGATGGTGGTGGTGCCATTGCACACGGCGGCGCAGATATCGCCCTTGGTGACGTTGTTGCACGAGCAGATCTGCGCGGAATCGGGCAGCGCATCGGCGCCCAGCCCCGGCTTGGCCTGGCCGTCGGAGGACGGCAGGATCAGGAATTCCGGCGACTCGGGCAGCTCGATCTTGTTGAGCATCATCTGCAGCAGGGTGCCGTATTCCTCGGCATCGCCCACCAGCACGCCACCCAGCAGGTACTTGCCGCATTCGGACACCACCAGCTTCTTGTAGACCTGCTTGCGCTCGTCGGTGAACTGGAAAGAGCGGCTGCCGGGCGCGTTGCCGTGCGGGTCGCCCAGGCTGGCCACGTCGACGCCCATCAGCTTGAGCTTGGTGCTCATGTCGGCGCCGGCGAACTCGGCCTGGTGGCCCAGCAGGTGCTTGGCGGCCACGCGGGCCATTTCATAGCCGGGGGCTACCAGGCCGTAGATCTTGCCTTCCCACAGCGCGCATTCGCCGATGGCGTACACGTTGGGGTCGGAGGTCAGGCATTGGTTGTCCACAGTGATGCCGCCGCGCTCGCCGATGGCCAGGCCGCTGGCGCGGGCCAGTTCGTCGCGCGGGCGGATGCCGGCGGAGAACACGATCATGTCGGTGTCCAGATGGCTGCCATCGGCAAAATTCATGCGATGGGTGCCGTCTTCGCCGTCGACGATCTCAACGGTGTTCTTGCGGGTGTGCGCGGTCACGCCGAGGTCTTCGATCTTCCGGCGCAGCATGGCGCCGCCGCCGTCGTCCACCTGCACCGCCATCAGGCGCGGGGCAAATTCCACCACATGGGTTTGCAGGCCCATGTCGCGCAGTGCCTTGGCGCATTCCAGGCCCAGCAGGCCGCCGCCGATCACCACGCCGGTCTTGGAGCGGGCGCCGCATTCCTGCATGGCTTCCAGGTCTTCGATAGTGCGGTAGACGAAGCAATCCTTGCGGTCCTTGCCCGGCAGCGGCGGCACGAAGGGGTAGGAGCCGGTGGCCATGATCAGCTTGTCATAGGACAGCGTCTCGCCGGTGGAAACCGTCACCGTCCTGGCCGCGCGGTCGATGCCGGTGGCGCGGGCGTTCAGGCGCAGCAGCATATTGCTGCGCTCGAAGAAGCCGGCTTCCACCAGCGAGAGATCCTCGGCGGACTTGCCCGCGAAGAATTCGGACAGGTGCACGCGGTCATAGGCGGGACGCGGCTCCTCGCACAGCACCGTGACTTCGATATCTTGCGAGCCAGCCTCGGCCAGGCATTCCAGGAATTTGTGGCCGACCATGCCGTGGCCGATGATGATCAGTTTCATGATGATTTCCTTGTTCTATGGGGCCGCTGGTGCGTGTGCTTGTGTGGAGTCGTTGCGTCGGGCGGGCTCAGGAGCCGGAGCCGGCCAGCGCGTTGTCGAACAGCGCCTGCTCGCTGGCCTTGTGCTCGGCCGAGAAACGCACGGCGATGGCGCACAGGGCGGAGACGATGGCCGCCGCGCCGAGCACGGTCAGCGTTTGCTGCAGGTTGCCCCCCAGGCCCTTCATCAGGAAGCCCGCCGCCACGGCGCCCACATTGCCGCCGGCGCCGATGATGCCGGCCACGCCGCCGAGCGCCTTGCGATCGATAAAGGGCACCAGCGCATAGGTAGCGCCGCAGGCCATATGGGTGAACAGGCCGAAGCTCAGCATGGCGACCACGGCCGCCACGACGCTATGCGCCTGGGCAAACCACAGCAGGCCCAGGCCTTCGCCCAGGATCAGCACGAACAGCAGCATGGAACGCGCATCCAGGCCGCGGCGCAGCGCAGCCTTGTCCGACAGCCAGCCACCCAGCGCACGGGCGAACAAGGCGAGCAGGCCGAAGCTGGCGGCGGCCAGGCCGGCGCTGCTGAGCGACAGGCCGAAGTGATCTACGTAATAGGTAGCGGCCACGTTGTGGATAAAGATCTCCACGCCGAAGCAGGCGCCATAGGTAATGAACAGCATCCACACGCGGTAGTTGGTGGCAGCGGCGACAAAGCTGGCCCAGCCGCCTTTCTTGCCGCTGTCGATGGCGATGCCGCGTGCGCGCAGATCCTTGAAGTCGCCTTGCGGGCAGTCCTGTGTATAGCGCCAGTACAGCACTGCCATGATCAGCATCAGCACGCCCGGTACCAGCAGCGCCAGGCGCCAGCCCATGGTGTGGCTCACGCCCAGCATCAACACGCCACCCAGCAGCAGCGGCATCAGCGCTTGCGCCGCGCCACCGCCGGCATTGCCCCAACCGGCGGCTGCCGCGTTGGCGGTGCCCACCACATTGGGCGCGAACATCACCGAGGTGTGGTACTGCGTGATCACGAAGCTCGCGCCCACCGCGCCGATCAGCAGGCGGAAGAACAGGAACGCCTCGTAGCTCTGCGCCATCGCCACGCCCAGCACGGGGATCGCACCCAGCGCGAGCAGGCCGGTGTAGGCGCGGCGGGGACCGAAGCGGTCGCACAGCGGGCCGATGGCCAGCCGCACGAGAATGGTCACGGCCACCGCGGCGATATTGATATTGGCGATCTGGTCGGGAGTCAGGCCGAACTCGCCCTTGAGCACCGGCATCAACGGAGCGCAGGCGAACCATGCGAAGAAGCACACGAAGAAAGCCATCCACGTCAGGTGGAAGGCGCGCATCTGCGGGGTGCGCAGGCTTAGCAGTTCGATGCGGGTGGCTTTGCCGGTCATCATGGCTCCATAAAAACAAATGGCGTCCCGCAATCCGGTCGTGAAGACCAGATCAGGGGACGCCGTTGTCCTGGTGGCAGCGGTGAAGACCGTTACCACCCTGTGTGGGGTGAGCGGGCCGCCGTTGGTCCGCTCGCGTCTTATTACGCAAGCGGCGTGCCAGGGCTGTTTGTGATGGATGGAGGGGGTTTTGCGCTGCGCAGGGGCGTCAGGCCGGGAGGGGATGCGCCGAGGTGGGGCGGGGCGGCACGGTCATGGTGCAGTGCAATGAGCGGGGGCGGTGCGCGCTATGGTGCAAGGGATAGCCGGCACGAGGCGGTCCATGCTTTGACCGTGGATGCTGGGGTAAGTGATGTTTATGCTACTTCCACCTGCGCTATAGCGGAGGCAAGACTGAACACGCAGAAGCCAATTTCAGTTTCCGCGCTCTGCCACCCAATCACACCCCATGTTTGGAGAATGGGATGCCGGCAGTGTGTGGATTGCCTTCCTTGGAGTCCTCGGGCAAGAGATTGCCATCGTCGAGCGCTGCATCGGCGTTAGCGGTAGCGGGAAAGCGCTCGGGATAGAGATGCCGCTGCGCAACCTCGTGGTCAAACGTGCCGGACCACTTGGCAATGACCACGGTTGCGACGCTGTTGCCGATCGTATTGCAGGTGGAGATCGCCATCGACAGAAAGCGGTAGACACCGAATATCACGGCAAGTCCTTCGACCGGAAGCATCCCGGTCGACGTCACGGTGGCGGCGAAGACCACGAAGGAACCGCCGGAGACCGTTGCCGCGCCCTTGGAAGTCAGCAGCATCAGCAACAGGATGCCGATCTGCTGATCCAGCGACAGCGGCACGCCGTAGGCATGCGAGATGAACATCACGCCCATTGCCATAAAGAGCGAAGTGCCATCGAGATTGAATGCGTAGCCGGTTGGCAGCACGAGACCGACGGTCTGCTTCGCGCAACCCAACCGCTCCAGCTTGATCAGCAGGCGAGGCAGGGCACTCTCCGACGATGCGGTGCCGAGGACGATGAGGATCTCGTCCTTGATGTAGCGCAGAAAACGCCAGAGACTGAAGCCCGCCAGCCGTGCCACCAAGCCCAGCACCACCACGATGAAGACCGCCACCACCGCGTAGAAGCTAAACACCAGTTGGGCCAGTGCGATCAGCACCGCGGTACCGTTGCTGCCTACCGAATAGGCCACCGCCCCGAAGGTGCCGATCGGCGCCAGTTTCATCACCAGGTTGATGAAAGAGAACAGCACCTCGGAAATTTGGTCGAGTCCCTCGTTGATCTTCTCGCGGCGGCCTTCCGGAATGGCGAGGATGCCGATGCCGACCATCACCGCAAGCACCACTACCTGCAGCAGTTCGCCCTTGGCAAACGCCCCGACAAAGTTGTCCGGCACGATGTGGGCCATGAACTCCAGGAAGCCGTGCGGCCCGGCCTTGGCCACCACCGGCGGGGCGGCGCCGGTGGCCACCGTGGTCATGCCCTTGCCGATCTGCAAGAGGTTCCCCGCCAGCATACCCAGCACCAGGGCAATGGTCGAAAGTACTTCAAAGTAGAAGATGGAGCGCCAGCCTACGCGGCCTGCGCTCTTCACATCGCCGGCTGAAGCAATGCCGTGCACGATGGTGAGGAACACCAGCGGCGCCACGCCAGCCTTGATCAGCGAGAGGAACATGTCTCCCAGCAGCTTGAGCTGCGAGGCGAACTTCGGAAAGAGGAAGCCCACCGCGATGCCAAGCACCAAGGACACGAGCACTTGCATGCCTAGCTTGCGATACCAGGGCAATTTTCTCGGCGGCGAGATCAGCGCATCTGCGCTGGGTGAGTGGTTTTGCATCTCTGTCTCCTCGATGGTGTTTTTTTACGCGCCTGTCGACAACGCGACCGCGCGGTCCACCATCTGCGGCGCCAGGCCGAGGTAGTTGGCTGGATCGGTCAATCGGTCGATTGCGGCACGATCGAAGTGCTGCGTGACTTCTGGCTGCGCCATCAGTGCCTCGGCCAGTGTGCCGCCCCTCTCGTTCACGATGCGGCAGGCGTCGTAGACGATGTCGTGCGCCTGCTGGCGGCCGGTGTAGGGGGCCAGGCCCATCATCACTGCCTCGGCTACGATCAGGCCTCGGGTGATGCCGAGGTTATGCTTCATGCGGTCGGTATCGACGATCAGGCCACCAAGGGCGAACTTCGCCTGGTGCAGGGCGCCGGCAGTGAAGATGAAACTCTCGGGAATCGCGATCCACTCGGCATGCCACGGCCCGGTGGCGCGCTCGAAGTCTTGCACCATCGCATCGACCATCAGACCGGCGTGCTGGCGCACCGCTTTCGAAGCGGCCAGCATCAGCTCGCTGGAGATCGGGTTGCGCTTTTGCGGCATGGTGCTGGATGCGCCACGCCCCTTGACGAAAGGCTCGTACACCTCGGCAAACTCGGTCGAAGCCATGATCATGATGTCGAGCGCGATCTTGCCAAGGGAGCCGGTGATCAGCGCGAGCAGGTTCACCGCCTCGGCAAAACCGTCACGCGCCACATGCCAGGTGGTTGCCGGCACGCCCAACCCAAGTTCTTCGGCCATCGCCCGCTGCACGTCGAAGCCCTTGTCGCCCAGCGAGGCCAGTGTGCCCGCCGCGCCGGCAAACTCCACCACAGCCACCCGCGGGCGCAGCTCAGCCAGGCGCTGCTGGTGGCGGTCGAACATGGCGAGCCAGATCGCTACCTTGTAGCCAAAAGTGACCGGCAGCGCCTGCTGCAGGTGGGTGCGACCGGCCATGGGCGTGTCGCGATGCTTGGTCGCAAGGCCGGCGAGGATGCCGCGCAGTTCGCGGATATCGGCGTCGATGCTGTCGAGCGCGTCGCGCACCTGCAGTGCCACCGCGGTGTCCATGATGTCCTGCGTGGTCGCGCCCCAGTGCACGTAGCGGCCGGCGTCGCCGCACATGCCCACGAGCTGGTGCACCAGCGGCAGGATCGGGTAGCCGACAATGTCCGTTTCTTCGCGCATATGGTCAAAGTCGATGCGCTCGATGCGCGACTCGCGCGCAATCACCTCCGCCGCCTCGGCCGGAATCACGCCGATGCGCGCCTCGGCCTTCGCCAGTGCGATCTCGGCGTCAATGTAACGCTGGATCAGCGCCCGGTCAGAGAAGACCTCGCGCATCTTGGCGGTGCCAAAGGCATCGCGAAACAGGATCGAGTCAACAACAGTGCTAGCCATTGGGACGGAGAAAGTGGACATATCTGCCTCTGGGGTAAATTGCTGGATTCGCGAACACAAGCTAATATGTCCGGACATGTCGAACTATAATATGTTCGAACATATTCGCAACCATGGGTTTACCCTAGCGCCCTGAACACGCACGCTCCCCTCACCATGACGAAGCCCAACTTCTCGGCCATTGCCCGTGATCTGACGGAAGGCATCCGATCCGGCCAGTTCCCGGTTGGCTCCTTGCTGCCGACGGAGCTTGAGCTGGTAGCGCACTACGGCACGAGCCGCCACACAGTGCGAGCCGCTCTCGCCGAACTACAGGAACTCGGCCTGCTGTCGAGGCGCAAGAATGTGGGAACCCGAGTCGAGGCTGCCGCGCCTACGAAGGGCTTTCGTCCCTCGCTGGCTTCCGTGGAGGATCTCGTGCAATTTGGCGCCGCGCATCTGCGCGTGGTGAAGGCGATCGAGGAAGTGACGATGAGCGGTGCGCAAGCCAAGGAGCTCGGCTGTGCCAGCGGTACGCGCTGGCTGCGCATCTCGAGCTTGCGCATGGATGGTGATGCAAACACGCCGCCCATCGCCTGGACCGATGTGTATATAGACCCAGCCTATGCGGAGATTGGCGACATCGTGCGCGCGTCGCCTGGTGTCCTGATCAGTTCCTTGATCGAGGCACGCTACGGCCGCTGCATTGCCGAGATCCGCCAGGATGTGCGCGCCTTCAATGTTGGCGACACCGAAATTTCACGCACCCTTGGGCTGACGCCGGGAGACGCTGCGCTCAAGATCGTGCGATCCTATTTCGATGCAAGCGGCCACGTGTTCGAGGTTTCGGTCACGGTGCATCCGGCCGAACGCTTTTCGCTATCCATGCGGCTGCAGCGTTCGACCGGATAAGTTGTCCTGAGAGATGTTGAGAGATGGGATACGCGCGCCCCTGGTCACCCGCATCAAACCGGCCTACGCCGCGTGGTCGGAATCGTTGAGTCCGACTGCGATGAGATTGCTGGCGTCTTCGCGAAATGGCGAGACTACTCCTGCGTCCCCGCCTTGAAACGATAGACGACCAACTGGTCAGTCCCCGACTCAGCCGTCCAGACTTCGCCCGGGCGGCCGAGCATTTGCCGCACGTTGGCGTGCGGCCGCGAACTGGTAAAGCTTTCAAAGCGACCAGTTTGCGGGTCGAAGCGCAAGATGACATTCGCGCCCCAGTCGCTTAGCCACACTTTGTCGCGTTCGTCGACATACACGGCATATGCGTGAGGGCCGTCACCGGGCAGGCGCCACTCACGCCAGCGCTCGGTGGCTGGATCGTAGGCGCCAAGCTTGCCGGCGGTCCATTCGCTGATCCACAGAGTGCCTTTGGAGTCCGACCAGATGCGGCGTGGGCCCGCGTACGGCGTGGGCGGCACGATGACATGCGCGGCGCCCGTAGCCTTGTCAATGCGGGCGATATAGTTGCCAGCCAGTGAAGCGTAATAGACATCGCCGCCAGGGGTCATGGTGATGCCGTATGGCCCCGCCCCATCAGGGGCATCGAACATGCGTATGCGGCCTACGGGATCGAGTTCCCCGTAGACGCCATTTTGTCCGGTAAACCAAAGGTGCCCCTGTGCGTCGAACACGGCGGTGTTCAAATTGGCATTCGGGTGCCCGGGTGGGAGGGGGAATCGCTTCAAGGCGCGCGTGGCAGGGTCGACACGTACGATTGCGTTCTGGCCGCCGTCAGTGACCCAGGCCGCTCCGTCTGGCCCGACGATGACACCGTGCGGCGCGGCATCGCGACCGAGCGGGATGTGCGTGGTCTTGCCGGTCACCGGATCTAGCCGCCCGAGCGCGCCAAGCGGCTGGGCCGTGTACCACACGGAACCGTCCTGGGCGGGCGCTACGTCGTGGGGATGCGCGCCGGCCGGCACCGCATAGCTTTGGATGCGCACCGATGCGGCGCCCTGGGCGCCAGCCAGGGAGGCGGCTCCAGCCAGTACGCATGCAGCGAGTACAGATGAGAGAGCAGGTGCGCGCATTGCCGCCTCCTTCCTGATGACGCCTTATTATAGTTTTTGCACCGTCCGGTAAGCGCCCATGAGCGGTTATCCAAGGCGGCGTCGGCGATGGGCTCTTTATCAGCCAAAACGGAAGTCAACGCGAACTTGAGCGTCCACGTTGAGATACACCACTATCGCCGGAATTCACCGAACTCCTTAGTAGGTCCCGATGTGGCCTTCAGATGTGGGCACCGAACAGCGCGCCGACAATGCCCGTGCCGGCCATGGCGATCACGCCCCACGTGAGTATTCGCGACGTGCCGGGAATGATCGGGGCACCACTCAGGCGAGCGGCCGAAATACCCAGGACGATCAGGAAAGCCAGCGAAACCGCAACGATGGTGGCAATCAGGGTGGATGGGGGCGCAACGAACGCGGCCAGCAGCGGTCCGACTCCCCCGATCGCGAAGCTAACGGAGGATGTGAGTGCAGCGATGATAGGCTGCGGCGATGAGGCGTCGGAAATGCCAATGTCATCGCGCATATGCGCGGCGAGCGCATCGTAGGCCATCAGTTTCTCGGCCACCTGGCGCGCAAGCTCCGGATCGAGACCGCGTCGAACATAGATTCTCGCCAGTTCTGCCACCTCCTCCGGATACTCGGTTTTAAGCGCCAATTGTTCGATTTCAATATCGGCATGTTCGATATCCGACTGTGCGCTGACCGAGACGTATTCTCCCGCACCCATCGACAACATCCCGGCGGCAAGACCAGCAACTCCCGCGGCGAGGATGCCGCGTGGATGCGTTTGCGCAGCAGCGACGCCGATCATGAGACTCGACATAGACAACAGGCCGTCATTAGCTCCGAGCACCGCGGCACGCAGCCAGCCCGCGCGATGCGTGTGGTGGATGTGAGTAGCCATGTTTCCTCCATGAACAATCCTTTGCCGACTCATTCCCCCTCCTAGGGCCAGTAGGCTCAGGAGGGGGTCAAGTCGGCGGCAGCCGCGAGGCTGCCTTTGCGCCAAGCTATGGTTGCGGGCGGCTTTTCTGGTGTTAAAGTTGCCGCATGCAAACCGGCTACCGATTCCGCTGTTACCCTACGCCAGCGCAGCAAACCATTCTGCTGCGCTGGATTGGCTGCCAGCGCTTCGTTTACAACGCGAAAGTTGGTGAGGATCGATATTACCGGGCATTCCAGCGCAAGGCGCTGGCCTTGGCGGGGCAACATCCTCCGATTGACCAGGAATACGCGCGTTACAAGAACGCGGAGCTAACGCCCTGGCTGTCCGAAGTCCCATCACAGGTGCTGCGCAATGGCGCGGTACGCTGGAAGCAGGCATACAGCCGGTTCTTCCAGAAGCTGGGTGGACGTCCAACGATTCAGCGCAGGAGCGGCCCACAATCGATCTGGCTCACGAGCGAGCTGTTCTCGTTCCAACCGATTGCCGACACGCCGACCGGCGAGACACGCTATCGCCTGCACGTCGGCAAGGGCAAGTTCCCGGTGGGCGCCATCCCCTATACCGCTCACCGGCCTCACACGATGCCGGCTAGCATCACGCTGACGGTCGACGCCGGGCGATGGTACGTCGCCTTCAGCGTCGACGATGGGCTGCCGGCGGTGACGCAGGAAGAGATTGCAGCGGTGCTGGCGACCTGGTCCGAAGCCGATCTGCGCGCCGCGGCGGTAGGCGTGGATCGTGGCATTACGGTGCCCGTGTACGCTAGCACCGGGCAGACAGCCGCCCTGAGCCGCGCCCAGCAGCAACGGATGGAAAAGAAGGAGCGCGCCCGCCAGCGCTGGCAGCGCCGGATGGCGCGCCGGACCAAAGGCTCATCGGGATGGCGCAAGGCCAAATACCGCGCCGCGCGATGCCAACACTATGCCAAGAACGTGCGGCAGGACTTCGCGCATCAGACCAGCTACCGCCTGGTAACAGGCGAGGAAACGCGGTTGGTGGTGTTCGAAAATCTGCGCGTCAAGGCGATGAGCGCACGGCCAAAGGCCAAGCGGGACGAGTCGGGCAAGTGGCTCAAGAACCAGGCTCGCGCCAAGGCGGGACTCAACAGCAGGATTCTGGTGAGCGCCTGGGGCAGGACGCTCACGCTCGCACAATACAAGGCGCTGCGATGAAACAAGCTCGTCGTCACCGTGCCGCCGCATCACAGTTCGCAGGAGTGTAGCCGGTGCGGCCACACCCACCCGGACAACCGGCCGTCGCAGGCCGTGTTTGTCTGCCAAGGCTGCGATTTCCGTGCCAACGCCGACCACAATGCGAGCGAGGTGATTCGCAATCGTGGTGTGGCACTGGTCCGGTCGGGCGAGTTCTCGGCCAAGGGCAAGAAGAAGACGATGCGCCTCAGAAACAAGGTAGGGGCGGGATGCTCCGAACCGGGGTCCGAAGGGACCTCTACGCCAGGGGAGACTCGAGTAAGACACCGGGCGGGCAACCGCACGGTGCATGAGTCGCCGAACCCGGAAACCCCCGCTACAAGCCGAAGGCTTTAGTCAGCGGCGGGAGTATTCATTAGCAGAACACCGTCGCAAGTGCCGACGGCCAATTCCGCAAGCATCTTCCAAGGCCTCCCCTCGACCCCGGAGCAGGCTGCAGAAGTCATGCACGACATAACGCATGGTGTACCGCGGGACAGGCCGTAGTGAGACGCCATGCTTGCGCCTCTGCCAAGAGGTTGAGCAAGACTTGTTGGGAAGAGAGCCGCGAGGGCCTAATATTAAAAAGTGACATAGCAACAGGCTACAAGCAACGACGAGACACTCATGAAGCATGCCCCTGTACCTCTGGCCCCGACAAAGCTCTCGAAAGCACGAAGAGAATGGCAGGGCGAACAACCCGATGAGGCTCGCAAGACTGCGCAACTCGGTCAGCGTGATCCGCAAAGCAAGCAGATAGCGGATTTGACATAGTTCTCGTTGGAGCAGCAATCGGATCTGAGCCCCGGAATAGGTTCAGAGCATCCGCTGTGCTGGCGGCCTTCTACCGCCATTGTGACCGAATCGTGGAACTCGCCATGAGCCTCTATTCCGGGGTGTGCCTGAACAGGTGCACGACTACCTGAGCGGGGCGCCGTGCAAGGGACGTCCATGGCGACGCTCTCCCCATGTGTGCTTTGCTCGTGACTTCAGCGGATGGGCGGTAGTCATCCGCCTCACGTCCCGATGCGAGTCCATGAGCGCTCTGTTGAACAAATGAGGGGCCGACGATGCGACTGATCGAACCGGATGAACAACAGGACTTTCTTGCGGCCTTGCAGCGCAACGGTCTGGCAGCAGGTGATTTCGAGCTCCTGGAAACGGATACGACTGACCCAAAAGGCGACGAGAACTTCGGTCTGCAAGGCTATGTCACTGTAACCAGACTATCGACACAAGTGACAAGGGAATATCCCATCGGCTATGAAACCGATTGGGTGCAGCATTTCAGGAAAGATCTCGAAGCCGCCGTCTTCGATAAGTCGGAATGAGATCCTGCATGCCATCGCCCGGAAGCGGGCAACGCCTTCTCCTGCCGTGTTGCTTACAGCTTGCCTTGGCTGAGATCCCTTTGGTGGGGTTCACACGGATGCTGCCGGTGATACCGGGCAGATGACTTCTCTGGTGCGCTGAAGGACGGCGTAGTTTGGTCGCCGAGATACCGCTCGCCATGGATCAGGTTTGGGCCGAACTGTGCCAGGCGCGCAGCGGCCACGCACTGCTCATTCCGTCAGGGCTTGTGGCAGCCTGTTCCGGGAGCGCTGTGACTGGGAGCTACCAGAACGCGGAATCCGTTGTGACCGCGGGTGCAGGCATGATGGGTTCCTCCAGAGAACGCGCGCATAGCGGTATCCAGTCTAGCTGGTGTGTCCATGTCAGCGAATTTGCGCTGCAGACGATACCTGATCGGGCGCTGCCACGTTGAAGCGTCAACGGCATGCGCCGGCCAGGACAGGCATTTGCTGGGAAAGGCTTACAAGCATCAGGAGATAGGCATGCAGCGCATTGCCGAATATCGCGGGTTCGAGATTCACGTGGACCTAGTGAGCCTATCGGAGGACATGTTCGAAGCGTGGTTTAGTATTAGTGGCCCGTTTCGACCACCCGGTGTCGCAGCAATCGGGGAGCGCATCAAATTACACGGCGGGCCGTTTTCCCGTCGGTGGGCGCATCTGGTTGCAGAATTGGCGGGCAGGGCGGCAATCGATCTCATTCTGGGCGTCGAATAGCATTGTGTCGCGTCGGGAAATGGTGGTGCTTCAGGGGGGCCGGCCCGTACCAGGCGGGCCGGTGATCAGAGCGCTGCCCGAGGCTTGCCAGCATCATCCGGTTAGCGAAACTGAAGAGGAAAGACCAGGGTGATGCCGGGTGATGGTTGCGGCACGTAGGCTACGGGAGGCGGCGCATAGACGTAGCCCTGGTTATCATAGCCATTGCCACCGCGATGGTCATAGCGTTGATTGCCATGCCAGTCGCCGCGATGCTCCTGATGGCTCGAAGGATGCCGAGAGCCCTGATACTGGCCGCGCTGCTGCTGGCTGGGATGGTCGTGGTTGTATTCGCCGAACGCCGGCGTCGCCCACACGCCGCCAATTGTCATCGTCAGGCCCAATGCCGTGGCGATCCTCGCGCTTGTCGAGCGCGTCCGACTTGACCAAGCTGTTGAGGTTTTCACAATAATCTCCTGTGTTTGAGCGGGAACCCTAGCCCCACCGCACGGCTTGCACCTGTGGCTATAGCCTTGGTTCAGCGTTCAGTTGACCTTTGACGCATGGTGCCCCCTGGTCCGGAAGATCATGTCGGCATTCTTTTTCTGGACGTCCGACATGCTGTTGTACAGATCCTGGAAGACGGGCGTGAGCTTCCTGATGCCATCGGCATGCGCGTCGGCTATCTCCCCATAGGACTGGAGGTCGCGCACAGCGGTCATGTCTTTGACATCATTTTCCCGCGCTTGTCGTAGCGATTCCATCCTGCTCGCATTTTCGCGCATGACCTGCGCGACCTTCTGCCAGAGTTGCTCCTGGGAGGCGGTGATCTGGAGCTTCGTATGAAGATCGCTGATGCGTGTCTCGATGCGGTCTTGCTTCGCAATCCTCAAAACATGGGCGACCCCCTGCGCATCGGTGGCCGCGATGGCTCCGGCAGGACCGGTAAGCGCCATCATGGAAAGAATCGCGGCGGCCCGCAGCAAAAATACGGTCTTCGGCCTGAGCGAATTAACAGCGAGTTTCATGACTGATCTCCATTGGGATTCACATTACTTCGCCGGAAGCTAGTCAGCGTTGGCGGTGCGATCAAATACTTTTTGTACGCCGAATACCGGCTCGTGTCTGTCCGGCACAGGATCAGGGGCTGGCGCCGCGGGGGCTTCGGATCGGTACGCGGCGATCCGGAGTGCTGACTGGCGATGGAAATCTGCAAGCGCCCGTCATCGTACCGGCAGCGCGGCGATTCAGTGGCGGCCATATCCAGCGGATCTGTTTCTGCATTTCCGTACGCTTTCGTACCGCATTCGCATCGCCCTTTGCATATGCTCGAACTATCTGGAGACACTGGAGTTGACGATGCTAAGGCGAAGATTCATCTTGATAGCGACCGGAACGGTCGCGGCAATTGGCGCTACCCTTCCGGGTTGCACGACGACCGGAGAATCCAGTACTAGCGGCAACCAGGCCGACAAGCGCCACACCATCGATGCGGGCGTCGATTCGACCCTCGCACGCCTGTACAGCACCGCCAACGGCTCGCGTGAGCTGGTCGGAAAGGCCCGTGGCGTGCTGGTATTTCCCTCGGTGATCGCAGCCGGATTCTGGTTCGGCGGCCAGTATGGAGAGGGCTCCCTGCGCGTCGGCGGCGCTACGGTGGGGTACTACAGCACCACGACCGCTTCCTTCGGACTGCAGATTGGCGCGCAATCCAAGGCCCTTATCTTTCTGTTCATGACCCAGGATGCGCTCGAACGATTCAGGAATAGCGAAGGATGGTCGGCCGGCGGCGATGCATCCGTTGCGGTACTAAAGGTGGGGGCAAATGGCAGTATCGACACCAACACCGCTACCGCACCGGTGGTGGCGTTCGTGCTCACCAACAACGGGTTGATGGCCGGTGTGACGCTCGAGGGAACGAAGGTCACGAAGTTGAAGACAATCTAACCACGGCGGGTCGCAGAGCGCGACGGAGCAAAAAGTGGGGTGCCCGGGTTTCCATTCATCTGGCCCGGGCACACCATTTTAAAAAGGCCGCTCGAGCGCAAGGCGAGGGCGGGCCCCCTCCTTGGCAAAACTAGAAGACAGGAGTTCGCCCATGCGCGAAGCGATGCAACGCGTCCCTATGGTCGTCGAACAATCCAGCCGGGGAGAACGGTCCTTCGACATCTTTCGCGGCTTCTGCGCGAGCGAATCGTTTTCCTGAACGTTGAGGTCAACGATACGGTATCCGCATTAGCCTGCGCGCAGCTCCTTTTCCTGGAATCCGCGCACCGCAGTGACGGCCCCCTGGCACCCTGCGCGACGGCGGCGCCTGACGCTGGTGATCGCGCCGCCCTGGCGAGCGGGGGCCACAGATGTCATGATGGCGGGGTGCGGGCGGAGCCAAGGCGGCAATTTCGGCCGGCGAGCCCATATTCCACCCACGGCCCTCTTGGGCGCGGGCACGGCGGGCGCGGCCGGGATCGCCGCGCGCACCAGGACGGGACAGCGCGAGGCCAGCGCCGGCGGCGCGGGCGTGAAGGCAATAACAAGATCCTATGAGACAGGGGACAAGCCTGCTTAGAATCAGCGTGTCGTGCTTGGCTCACAGGAGATAGCGTCATGCGTACAGATCAGGCATACACGAGTATCGAGGACGTGTTGGCGGTCTCGCTCGAACTGGCGGCCGCGAAGTGGAAGGTCGCGTTACACGACGGGCACCGCGAGCAGCCTGCGGTGCATACGGTCGCGCAGCTACAAGCCGTAGCGCGTCTGCAGGCGGTGCTGGACCTGATCGAACAGCACAAGGACAAGTGGTCGCTGGCAGCAGGTGTGCGCGTCGTCGTAAGCTACGAGGCCGGCCAGGACGGATTTTGGATCTGTCGTGCGCTTCAGGGGCGCGGCATCGAGTGCTACGTCATCGATCCAGCCAGCATTCCCGTCGAACGCCACAAGCGACGCGCGAAGACCGACCGGCTCGATGCCATCAAGCTGGTGATCAACCTGCGCGCATGGCTACGTGGCGAGCGCGACCGCATGCACGTGGTTCACGTCCCATCGCCGCAGGACGAAGCGTCGCGGCACCTGATGCGCGATCGCGGGCAACTGCAGAAGGAAGTGCTGCAGCACTGCGACCGGATGCGAAAACTGCTGGCCACGCTCGGCTGCTGGGATGAGGTGGATCACAAGCACTTCGCCGGCCGGCTCGCCCGTGACGAGGTGAAGTGTCACGACGGCGCGCCGTTGTCGCCCGAAATGCGCGGGCGGCTGCTGCGTGAGTGCGAACGGCTCGCGCTGGCGCAGCAGCAACTCGCGGAGCTGGAGAAAACGCGACAGGCAAGCCTGCCCGCCCCCGCGCGCCAGCGACGCGATGACCTGGCGCGCCTGAAAGGGATTGGCGAAGTGGGCGCGTCGCGCCTCGCGCTCGAACTGTTCTGGAGGGAGTTCAGCAACCGGCGCCAAGTGGGGGCCTGTACGGGCCTGGTGCCCCAGCCCTACGACAGCGGCGAGAGCCAGGTCGACCAGGGCATTAGCAAACAGGGCAACCGACGAGTGCGCGCGTTACTGGTCGAGATGGCATGGTGCTGGCTGCGTTACCAGCCCGACAGTGCACTTACGCGCTGGTTCAACGAGCGCACCCAGAGCACGGGACCAAACCGGCGGGCTCGGCGCATCGCGATCGTTGCAGTCGCACGGCGACTGGCCATTGCGCTGTGGCGCTATCTGAAAGACGGTGAGATTCCCAAAGGCGCACGCCTGAAGTCGGCGTAAGCCTCCTAAAAGCTTGCAGGAAAGAGGTAACGGCCCGGTCAGGGCAACTACGCAAGCACAAACGGTCTGAGGTGAACATGCCCGTCCTCCTCCCGGGTTGCTGATGCAACCGATTTATCAAGATGGGGCATGTTCCTGGTTGATGACTCCGGCGTAATGCGCATGCAGGATGAGGCTGGCCAAGCGCCGGCGGATAGAAGGTGGTCAGACGTCACGTCTGACGCGCGCACAACAGACGGCTTCAGACTACGCCGCACGTAGGAAGATTTGGTCGGCTAGCTCCAAAGGAACTTGACAAACCAGTGCTCATAGAAGGAGGAGGGATATGCAAGGCAGGGAAACACAGGGGATGTCCCGGGAGCGGCTCGGGCGGGTCGAACGTTTCGTCGACGAAACCTATATCGCGACCGGCAAGCTGCCCGGCGCCCTCATCCAGGTGTGGCGGCGCGGCGAACTGGCCCTGAACTCGGTGCTGGGCCTGGCCGACCGAGAGCGGCAGGTTCCATTGGCCGAGGATTCGATCTTCCGTATCTACTCGATGACAAAGCCGGTCACATCGGTGGCGGTCATGATGCTGGTCGAGGAATGCAAGATCGCTCTGGACGATCCGGTCAGCAAGCACATCCCGGCATGGGAAAACCTGGGCGTCTACGCCGGGGGCTTCATGGAGAGCTTCCAGACGCGCCCGGCTGCGCGCCCGATGCTCGTGGTCGACCTGCTGCGCCACACCTCCGGTCTGACCTATGGTTTCCAGCAGAACAGCAACGTCGACGCGGCTTACCGCAAGCTGAAACTGGGCGAGCTCGCCACCGACGGCACGCTGGACGACATGATCGAGAAGCTGGCCAAGCTGCCGCTCGAGTTCTCGCCGGGCGAGGCCTGGAATTATTCCGTCTCCACCGACGTGCTGGGCTACCTCGTCGGCAAGGTCAGCGGGATTCCTTTCGAGACCTTCCTGAAGGAACGGATATTCGATCCGCTTGGCATGGTCGACACCGCCTTCTACGTGCCGGAAGAGAAGGCGTCGCGCTTCTGTGCCTGCTACTCCGTGGGCGCGCTCGGTTCGAAGGTGGTATCCACGGGCGGACCGGTCCTGCAGGACGATCCTCGCACCAGCCCCTACCTGAAGCCGCCCAGCTTCATCTCGGGCGGCGGCGGCCTGGTGTCCACCGCTGCTGACTACATGCGCTTCGCGCGCATGTTGCGGCAAGGCGGCGAGCTTGACGGGGTGCGCCTGCTGGGGCCGAAGACGCTGGCGCTGATGACCACCAACCATCTGCCGGGCGGGGTGGACCTGCCGCGCATGTCGCGCTCGATGTTCAGTGAGGCCACCTACGATGGCGTCGGCTTCGGGCTCGGCTTCGCCACCACGGTGGCGCCGGCGACCACGCTGATTCCCGGCAGCGCTGGGGACTTCTTCTGGGGCGGTGCGGCCAGCACCTTCTTCTGGGTCGATCCGCAGGAGGACCTGATCGGACTGTTCCTGACCCAGCTCTTGCCCTCGTCCGCCTACCCGGTGCGCCGCCAACTGCGCACGCTGGTCTACAGCGCGATCACAGAGCCGGGCGCCGCTGCCCGCTAAGCGCCCGGCGAGCCGTTATACACGATGTCGAGCCTGAATTCGGACTTCCGGTCTCGGGCAAGCTTAAAATGCACGCTTGTGAGAATGTGCCCCCACGCAAGGTATGCGATCGGTTTTCTGATGGTGCAGCGGCAAAAGCAAAATCGCCACGCACTGGCCGGCTGCCTGCCAGGCGCACCAAGAATCTGAAGTTGGAACGATGAAGACGAGAACTTTGATCATTGCGTTCATGCTGGCCGCCCTCAGCTCGCTGGCACATGCGAGCCTGGCTACGGGTGCCCACGAGTTCAAGAACGACGTCAAGACGGCAGGGAAGAAGACCGGGCATGCTGTGCGCGATGCCGCGCACGCGGTTGGCCGCGGTGCGAAGACGGCCGGCCATGCCGTGGCTGATGAAACAAGGCATGGCTATCACGCGACAAAGAAGTTCGTGACAGGGCACGAATAGACGTCGGAAAAAAGTCGTGGCAAGCGTTGTCCACCCTGCGATCAACGGTCGCAGGACTGGCTTGACGCAGACGTGACAAAGATGGATTTAGCCATTGGCAGCCGGTCGGAAGCCCTTTCTCCTGCAAGCCTGTTTCGGCGGGGGTACTGGTTGATGCACCACTGCCGCTGCCTTTGGGGCAACGATCTTGCCAGGCGCTTCGAACGGTTTAAGCCTTCGCGCTATCGTGCTATCGCGCTTGGTCAGCTTCAGGCCAAGACGAACAATGAGGGTTCAAAGTCATGAACGACAAGCGAGATGTAGCGCCAGACAGCACAGCAGCGCGAGTCGCCTTGTGGCGCGCTCTGCATGTCGAGGCCGACTCCCCGCCGCATGTGCTGGAAGACGAAATCGGCCTAAAGCTGCTGGCCCCGGACAAGGACTGGCGCCGCCGCGGGGATATGGACCCGCAGTTCACGCGTCCCTTCCGCGCCTCGATCGTGGCTCGTGCTCGCTTCATTGAGGACCTGGTCGTGGAACAGGCCGGCCGCGGGGTTAGCCAGTATGTCATCCTCGGCGCCGGCCTTGACAGCTTCGCGCAGCGCAGGCCGGAGATGGCGTCCCGCCTCAGGGTGTTCGAGATCGACCAGCCAGGTCCTCAGGGATGGAAGCGTCAGCGCCTGATCGAGCTCGGCTTCGGCGTGCCGGACTGGCTGCGTTTCGTGCCGGTCGATTTCGAGGCGAGGGGGGCCTGGCGGGACGGGCTCGTGGCTGCCGGCTTCGATGGCAGCAAGCCGGCAATCGTGGCCTCCACGGGCGTCAGCATGTACCTCACCAAGGATGCGAACGCGGCCACGCTGCGCCAGGTTGCGGCCCTCGCCCCAGGATCGACGCTCGCTATGACGTTCCTGCTCCCGCTGGCGCTGGCGGACCCCGAGGTACGTCCCGGGCTTGAGATGGCGGAGAAGGGGGCGCGGGCAAGCGGGACCCCTTTCCTCAGTTTCTTCACCCCGCCGGAGATCCTGGCGCTGGCCCGCGAAGCTGGCTTTGGAGACGCACGGCACGTCTCGGCGGCCGATCTTACCCGACGCTACTTCGCGGGCAGGACAGATGACCTGCGCCCGCCAAACAATGCGGAGGAACTGCTGGTGGCAAATACATAGCTGCCCGCGCACGCTGCCTCAGTTCTACTTTCACGTCAATACCGCGTACGCCATTCTACGTAACCACGGTGTCGAACTCGGCAAGGCGGACTACGTCTCGCACATCTTCACGTACATCCGCCCCGAAGCGATGCCGAAATGCTGATTCCATAAAGCCATTGGCGAATGTCTGCTCAAGGGCATCAGATGGACTTTCATTGCGCCTCTGTTGCCTATGGCAAATGTCTGCCAGGAAGTGTAGGCACCTTGCCGCGCGCACTAGTGGCGGGCGCTCCATGTCGGTCGATGGCTCGCGTGCGTACCCTGTCCCGGCCTGCCGCATTAAGCCCATGGCTGTCGGGCAGGCCGCGGCCGCCCATGTAATTATCCGCACGGCCACCGAAAGCGCCGATCCTGACTTCCTCGCCCATCCCCCCGACAACGTGCTGCGCCTGGGCGGCTCCCGAGGTCGCCGCCAGCATGGCAATTGCCATCAGGGGAAACGAGAAGATCTTGTTCATGCGATTTTCCTGCTTTTCGTGTAGTACGGCATGCCACTGTATTGTCTGCCGCAGTCCTTTGGGCTCGGGGAGCATAATGCGACTGGATCCCCCCGGTTGTAATCAATTGTTAATGCCCGTCATGTGCGCGTCACCTTGGGCACCACCAGCCAAACCAAACCACGCTTTGTCAGGGCTGCCAGCGACGCGCTTTCCGTTTGACCACACCAAACGTACATGAGAACTGAAGCCCGGGCGTGAGACCCGCCAGAAAGCCGAAAATCAGCGCGAATGCAACTTGAAGTCGTTGAAATCGATATCGATCATGATCAGCGACAGCGGTTTGCTGGTTTCTTTCGCCGCCGCCCATTCGCATTCCATCACGCTGTCGAACATGCGGCGGTTGCCCGAGCCCGTCAGACTGTCCCTGAACGACAGGTGTTCGAGTTCCTTCTGCAGTTGCGCGAGCTTTTCCTCGGTGCGCTTGCATTCGCTGATGTCGAACATGAAGCCGATCAGTGAATCAACTTCGTCTTTGCCGTTGCGCACGACGTGCACGACATCGCGCAGCCTACGTAGCCGCCGTCGCGCGTGAGCGCGGAGTAGTCGGCTTCGTGATCGGTGCCCGCCTTCGACTGAGCGACGCAGAATTCGGCCACTGATGCGCGATCGTCCGGATGCGACCGCGCGGCTGCCCGAGATACTTTCCCGGCGCCTGGCGCCTGCCTACACTTGCGCGGCTGGCGTCTTCGGGGATTCTTCGTCCGCCGCGGGCTCCACATACCGGCTCACGCGGGAAATCTCGATGTCATTGGGCCGCACGAGCTGATCCGCGTCGTCCACAAGCGCGGCGCGCACCTGGCGGCCCTCAGTGTGCGTGAGCAACTCCACCGGCCCTTTCCCGCTGGCCGCCAGGTGGCGGTCGCCCCATTGCATCAAGCCGACGACGACGGGCAGCAGCTCCACGGCAGCGCGCGTCGGCCGGTATTCAAAACGTTCCCGCTCGCCCGGTTCCCGATAGCTCACCTTGCGCAGGATGCCGGCCTCGGTCAGTGTCTTGAGCCGAGCCGACAACACGGCGGGGGAGCACTGCAGCCGCTCCAGGAATTCGTCAAAGCGCCGGATGCCGTGAAAAACGTCGCGCAGGATCAGGATCGTCCACTTCTCTCCAATCAGCGAGAGGGTCGCGGCAATCGAGCAGTTGCGGAGTTCTTGGGTGGTCAGATCCATGGATTCAGCATAGCAGGCTAACTTCATTTGCAAAAGTCAGGGTATAGCCTATACTCCTGACTACGAAATATGAAGTCAGGAGTTGGACATGCAGCCCTCGGATCACCTCAGCCTCGCCGGCCAAGCCCGCCCGACCGCCGGCGGCTGGCATGTGGCCTGCCCGGAATGCGCCGAGACTTGGCAACTGAGCGGTGGCGAGCGGGTGGTCGTGCGCGCCGTGCGGGCGGCCGATGCCGAAAGGGAGCGGGCGTTTGTCCAGGCGCTGTCGCGCGAGAGCCGTTATTACCGCTTCCTGACTGGCGGGCGCGTGTCCGACGAGGTGATTGACCTGTTTATCGAGAGCGACGCCGGCCTGGCGCTGGTGGTCACGGCGGAAGTGGATGGGCTGCCGATGATCGTCGCCAACGGCAACTACGTGGTGACGCGTGGCGAGGACGGTGAGGTCGGCGAGTTCGCCGTGGCGGTGGCCGACGACTGGCAGGGCAAGGGCATCGGCCGCAGGCTGATCCAGCGCCTGCGCGACGCGGCGGTGGGCGCCGGGCTGCATCGGCTGCGCGGCGATGTGTTGAGCGAGAACCGCCGCATGCTGGCGCTGATGCGGGAGTTCGGTTTCTCCACCCGGCGCAACCCGGAGGACAGCCTGCTGTATGAGGTGAACCTGGTGTTGGGCGGGCTGGCCGGCAATCGCGCGCAGCCAGTCGCGGCGCGACTGTCGGCTGCCTAGGCCTTGGCGGCTGCGCGCTTGCGCGATCCGGCCGTCATCGTGCATCCAACCGACGCGGTGATGATGCTGGCAATCGCCAGCCATTGCTGCGTATTCAGCGTCTCGTGCAGGAACGCGAGCCCGGCCAGCGCGCCCATGGCGGGTTCCATGCTCAGCAGGATGCCGAAGGTGCGGCGCGGCAGCCGCTTGAGCGCCACCATCTCCAGCGAATAGGGAATGGCGCTGGAGAGCAGTCCAACCGCCAGCCCCGCCACGAGCAGCGACGGGCTGAACATGGCCGTGCCGGCATGCGCCAGCCCGAAGGGCAGCACCACCAGCGATGCCATGGTCAGCCCGAGCGAGGTAGCTTGCCCGCCGTGCGCGTTGCCTGCCTTCTGCCCGAAGATGATGTACAGCGCCCAGCCCACGCCTGCCGCCAGCGCGTAGCCGATGCCCACGGGATCGAGCGTGGCAACGTTTTCCCCGAGCGGCAACAGCAACAGCAAGCCTGCCACCGCAAACGCAATCCAGAGGAAGTCGATGGCCCGCCGTGACGACGACACGGCTACCGCCAGCGGCCCGGTGAACTCGATGGCAATCGCCAGCCCGAGCGGGACGGTGCGCAGCGACATATAGAACAGCAGGTTGGTGGCGCCCAGCGCCGCGCCGTAAAGCGCGATCACGCGGGCGTTGGCCAGGCTTAGCGGCATCCGCCAGGGCCGCCACACGCACAGCAGGATCAACGCCGAAAAGCTCACCCGCAGCGCCGTGGTGCCCTGGGCGCCAACCTCGGCAAACAGGCTCTTGGCAAACGAGGTGCCGATGCAAAGCGAAGCCATCGAACCGATCAATGCCAGCACGGCAATCAGGGTGGCACTCTGTTTCAGGCGATTCAGCGGCAATTGCGACTCTCAGGCGATTCTGCGAGCCCGAATCTTGAACGATCCTGGCCCGGCTGGCTAGGCCGCGATGTGCTGCAAGCGCACAGCGTAGCGTTCCCCCGCGGCAGCCAGCGCGTGGTCGTCCAGCTTGCCCGCCTCGAAGAGCAGGAAGGGCTCGGACCAGGGTAGGCCGCATCGGTTGGCGGTGGCCTGCAAGGGGCGCAGCAACTCGGCAAGCGGGAACAGATTGACGCCGCCCGGCCCGTAGGCTTGCGGCAAATTGCCCGCGGTGGCGGCTACCAGCATGGGCTTGCCTTCCAGCGCACGGCCTTCGGTCTCATAGGCGATATAGAACATGCGGGTCAGCACGGCGTCCTGCCAGGCCTTGAGCAGGGCGGGCGTGGCGTACCACTGGAGCGGGAACTGGAAAACGATGCGGTCCGCGCCAAGCAGCCGGCGGACTTCGGCGTCCACATCGATGGCGCCATCCGGATAGAGGGCGTAGAGGTTGGCGATCTCCACGCCGGGCAGCGCGCTGGCCGCACGGCACAGGGCGCGATTGGCCTTGGATTGATCGAACTGGGGATGGAACAGCAGGATCAGGGTCTTGGACATGATGGGCTCCGGTTGGTAGTGCCGTGGTGTGTGCCGCGGTGTGTGCCGTGGTGATGCCTCAAGAATGCCGTTTCACATTAAATTACTCCAATGGATAGTTGGTATGTTCTATTATCCGTTTCATGAATTTACGCGCGATCGACCTCAACCTGCTGACGGTGCTGGACGCCTTGCTCGACGAGGCCCACGTTTCGCGGGCCGCGCAGCGCGTCGGGCTGTCCCAGCCGGCAGCGTCCAGTGCGCTGGAGCGGTGCCGCCACCTGTTCAAGGATCGCCTGCTGGAGCGCGCGCCTGGCGGCATGCAGCTCACGCCGAAGGCGCAGGCCCTGCGCGCGCCGCTGAAGCTGGCGCTGGCCTCGGTTGCGGCGGTGATTGGTGCGCCCGAAGTGGACCTGGCGAGCTTGTCGCAGACGGTGCGGGTGCGGATGGCCGATCACCCCGCCGTGCTGGTGGCGCGGCAGTTGCACCGGCAACTGGCCGCTAGCGCGCCGGGCCTGAACCTGGTGCTCCAGCCCTGGCAAGGCGCCGACGCCGCGCTCGATGCGCTGGCGCGCGGCGACAGCGATCTGGCGGTATCGGTGTTCCCGGCGCCGGGCTTGGATTTCCGGCGGCGGCCGCTATTGCGCGAGCACTATGTGGTGGCCATGCGGCGGGGGCATCCCGCCTCCAGGGATTTCACGCTGGCGCGTTGGCTGGATTATCCGCATGTGCTTGTATCCGGCCGTGGCGACATCCAAGGGCCGCTGGACGATGCACTGGCCGGGCTGGGCCTGGCGCGGCGCGTCGGTATGGTGGTGCCGAGCTTCATGATGGTGCCGCCGCTGCTGGCCGATTCCGACCTGATCGCCATGCTGCCCAGCCGCTGCCTGCCCGAGGATCCGGCGCAGGCCCTGGCGACCTTCGCGCCGCCGGTGGCGGTGGAGGGCTTTTCCCTCCACCTTGCCTGGCATGTCCGCCGCGACGACGATGTGGCCGTGCGGCATGTGGCGGGCCTGATCGAGGGCCTGCTGGCGGCGTAGCTTAGTAGTTGAGCGCCACGTTCAGCATGACCGTGCGGGGATTGCCCACCGGCACGATGTTGTTGCTCAGGCCGCCAGCGTAGTACGCCTTGTCGAACACGTTCTTGACGTTGAGCGCGGCCTTCCAGTGCGATGCCACATAGCCCACGCCAAGGTCTGCCACCGCGTAGCCGGGCACCGTGTAGTTGAAGGTGTAGCCGCGCTTGGCGCTCTCCGCGCGCATGCCGGCGCCGGCGTACCAGCCCGCCAGCGGCCCGCGGAAATGCTTGGTGCCCCACAGCGAGACGCTGTGCCGGGGCACGTTGTTGAGCGGCTTGCCCACGTTGGCGGCAACGGTGTCTTCCGTGACCTCGCTGGCAATATAGGCATAGGCGCCGGCCAGGCTCCAGCCGCCGCCAAGATCCGCCGTCAGCTCTGCCTCCAGCCCGCGCGTGCGCTGCTCGCCCGTGGCAATGCTGAAGCCGGTATTGACCGGGTCCGAGCTCAGCACGTTACGCCGCGTCAGGTCGAAGGCGGACAGCGTCAGCAGGCCGCTCTTGCTGGGCAGGTCGAACTTGATGCCAACCTCAGCCTGGCGCCCCGTCTCGGGCTTGAAGGTGCCCCCGTTGACGTCGGTGCCGCTGTTGGGCAGGAACGAGGTCGCGTAGCTGACATAGGGGCGTGCCCAGCTGGTCAGGTCGAACATCAGGCCGGCACTGCCGGTGACGGCCCGCGCGGTGTCTTCCGTGCGCGCGGCAAGCAGGCGGTCGGTGGTGCTCGTGCGTGCCGTGTCATGGCGCAGGCCGGCGGTGAGCAGCCAGCGCTCGGCAAACCGCACCTGGTCGCGTGCGTAGAAACCCAGCGTGCTGACGTTGTCTTCCTGGCTCAGGCTGTAGGCGCTGGGGCAGTTCACGGTCGCGCCATAGACCGGGTTGTAGACGTTCAGCGCCGCGACGCGGCAGGTGCGCTGCAGGCGGCTCTCGTTGCTGCGGTTGTAGTCCACGCCGAGCGTGATCTCATGCTGCTGCCCCGCGATCTCGAAGCGCCGCTGCAGGTTGGTATCCACGCCGATGGTGGTGCCGGAGAAATCCTGCTGCGTGCCGCTGCGGTTGAGCAACTGGCTGTTGACGGCCATGGTCCCGCCCGCGATCAGCGTGCCGGCCAGCGACAGCGTCTGCCAGCGGAAATTCTGGTTCAGCGTCCAGCCGGAATCGAAGCGGTGGGTCAGCGCATAGCCCAGCCGGTTCTGCTCACCGTCGTACGGCGCCAGGCCCGGCTCGCCGGTAAAGCGGCTGTTGGGCAGGGTGCCGTTGCGATTGGCGCTCAGGGTGCCATTCACGGGCAGGCCTTGCTGGCGCACGTATTGCCGCTCGTTGTGGCTGGCCAGCAGGGTCAGGTCGGTACGCGCGCCCAGGTCCAGAGACAGCGACGGCGCGATATAGCGGTTGCGGTAATACACGTAGTCGGTCGCGTCATCGCTGTTCATTGCCAGGGCGTTTACGCGTAGCGCCGCCTTGCCGTTCTTCGACAGCGGCGTGCCGACATCCGCCGTGACCTGGCGCAGGCCGTAGTTGCCCACCGTGAGCCCAAGCTCGCCAAACAGTTCCGGCTTGGGGTGCTTGCTGACGATATTCACCATGCCGCCCGGCTGCACCTTGCCGAACAGCACCGAGGCCGGGCCCTTGAGCACTTCCACGCGCTCCGCGCCGAACAGCTCTTGCGCCACGCGGTTGTTGGACTCGACCAGCAGGCCATCGACAAAGACGGATTCGGAGGCGCGCTGGCCGCGGATGATGAAGTCGTCCCAGCCGCGCCGGCCGTAGACATTGGTGACCACGCCGGCGGAATTGGCCAGCGCGTCGCCAAGGGTTTGCGCCTGCTGGCTGTCCATCAGGTCGCGCGTGATCACGGTGATGGACTGCGCGCTGTCTGCCGCAGACGTGCCGGACTTGGTCACGCCAGCCGCGCGGCGCGTGGCAAAGCCGGTGTCGGCGCGGGGATCTTCGGCGGCGCTGACCGTGACGGACGGCAAGGTGGTCTCGGCGTCCGGGGCGGTCTGGGCCAAGGCGGGGGAGAGCAGGCAGCCCAGGGTGACCGGGGCAATCAGTTGGCGGGTGAGCATGGCGCGGCGAGAGTGCTGAAAGCGCCGGATTGTAAATGATAATGATTATCGTTTGTGATAGTTTTGCAACAATCTCGACAGGGTCTGCTCGGGCGCGGTCACTCGGAAAGCGTAGCGCCGGCTTCCACCTGACTTACTACGTGACTTAGCACGTGACCTACCACCTTGCTTTCCAGCTCGTGCCCGGCAGACTATGGTGACTAGGAGACTGGAACCGGAGAACACCATGGAATCGTCAGCATCCCCGCGCCGCATCGTGATCACAGGCGCCGGTGGCGCGCTGGGCCGCGCCGTCACCCAGGCGTTCGCGGACGAGGGGGCACGGCTGGCCCTGATCGACCGGGACGTGGAAGTCCTGCGCGCGCATGCGCCGATACCCGAGGCCGCGGGCTGGCATCTGTTGCTGGCAGCGGACGTGACCTCGACGGACAGCATGGCCGTGGCGGCGCGCAGCATCCTTGACGCCTTCGGCGGCGTGGATGTGCTGGTGCACGTGGCCGGCGGCTTCGAGATGGGCGAGCCCGTGCATGCGCTCAGCCGCGAGTCCTGGATGCGGATGATGGATCTGAACGCCTGGTCGCTGGTGGCGGTCACGCAGTATCTGGTGCCCGCCATGCTCGCGCAGGGCGCCGGCAAGGTCGTGGCTGTGACCGCGCGTGGCGCCGCTAGCGGCGCCGCCGCAATGGGCGCCTACTGCGCGTCAAAGAGCGCGTTGCAGCGTCTGGTGGAGAGCCTGTCGCATGAGGTGCGCAGGGCTGGCGTCAACGTCAACAGCGTCGCGCCGGGTACGCTCGACACCCATGCCAACCGCCAGGCCATGCCGGCCGCCGATCCGTCCGACTGGGTCTCGACCTCGGCGGCGGCGCGCGCCATCGCCTTCCTGGCCTCGGACGCGGCGCAGGCCATCCATGGGCAGCACGTGGTGCTGGATGGGCTGAGTTGAGTGGGGGAGTTGAGTGGCGTTGAGTTATGCCTTGCGCCGCGCCAGCGGCAATGTCGCCAGCCGCTCCAGCACGATGGCCCGCATGCCCGCCGGCGCTGGCAGTTGCTCCAGCAATGCTGGCCAGCGCTCGTGTGCCATCGCCACGGCGTCTTTCACGGCAGCGGTGGCGATGCGCTCGGCGATCCTGGCCTCGCGCGCGAATTCGCGGTAGGTCTGCAGGGTTTGCTCGCGCTGCTGGCGGTCGATGGCCACGTTCTGGCCGAAGCCGGCAAAGCCCGGCAGGGCGGCCACGCTGACGATGTCGTAGGCCGGCGAGAGCTCGGGTGCGATGCCGTTGCGGTACAGGAAGGAGAAATTCTTCAGGTGGGCGTCGCTGTTGCCCAGCAGTGTGTTGACGGCTTGGCGGATAAAAAACTGCCGCACGTCTTCGATGCCGCGCACGCTGAGGCGCTCCAGCAGTTGCACCAGGGCGACGTAGGCGTTGTGGCCGGCGTACTTGCGGTTGGGCATGCGGGTGAGCAACTGGCAGCCGTCCTCGGCATGCACGCGCCCGCCGGGCTCGCGGTCGAAGCGGTCCACGGCGAGGAACTGCAGGTCGGCGCCCAGGGCATCGGCCAGGCCTTCCACTTCGATGGCGGCAAGCGGCACGGGCCGGCATGGCGCCACCGCTACGCCGGCGGCCTGCGCCAGTTGCATCGAGACGTATTCGTTGAAGACCTGGCTGTCGTCGTTGCGTGCGGGCAGCTTGGCGATCAGGTCGGAGAGGTGCCCGTGGGTGGGCAGGGTGTAGCGCTTGCCGGCATGCGCGGTGGACAGCGCGAGCTTGTTCTGAACGCCCGAGACCGAGGCCGCGCCTTCGGTGGCGCCTTCGATCACGGCAATTTCCAGGTTGTCCGCGCCGCCCGTCACGCCGACGGTGCGCACGTGCTCGGGCAAGGCGTCGATGGGCGCGGGACGCACCACCACCGCGCCCGGCAGGTCGTCGCCGGCAGCGGCCAGGATGCCGAAATCGTCGCGGTCCTCTGGGCTGTGGCGAGTGGCTTCCAGGCGCTTGCGCAACTCGCTCTCGGGCAGCAGTCCGGCGAAGTAGGGCGGCAGCGCCGCGTTGGTGTTGTACAGCGCGGGATGGAAGGGGTTGGACAGCACCGCGGCGGTCAGCGTGTCGTTGCCGGGGAAAGTCAGCGACAGGCTGAGCGTGGGCCGCAGCGGGTCGCCGCGAAAGGCTTCTGCCGGCACGAAGCGGCAGGTGCGCTCGACCTCGCAGAGGTGGCCGCACAGCACGCCGTGCAGGTGCACTTCCAGGTAGCGGGGGCGCAGCCCGGCGCTCATGATGCCTGTTCCAGGAACATTTCCACCGAGGTCTTGGCCTCGCGGTCCGGCCCGCTGTCCTTGCCCTCGATCAGGCGCTTGACGGCGAGCAGGTGCTCGCGTGGCACCAGCACCCATTCCGCATCGAGCGCGGCGCCCACGGCTTCGAGTGTGGAGGCGCGCACATCGCTGCGGCCGCTCAGCGCCGTGGTCAGGTTGGACGGCGCCATGCCGATCAGCCGGGCCACTTCCCCCAGCGAGGATTTGCGCGCGGCGCGGCGTGCCTGGAGCTGATCGTAGAATGATGCCATGACATAGTTTCAGATCAAATGATATGAAATAGCATAGCACACGGCTTTGTGCTCTTATGTTAATACATAATTTATAACAACTTATTATGTCATGACATAGTATCGCGCGCGACATGCCGCAAAGGAAGATAGCCAGCGAGCACGGGGCCCGTCGACCCGATCAGGCCGCCTTGCTACGGGCGGCCGCTTGCTCTGCGGATTCCAGTATGCGGAAGCGGCCGAGCTCATCCGGCGCGCACTGCGCAATCAGCCCGGTTTCCCAGGCCAGGTAGGCGCGCGCGGCGTCCTTGTTGCCCTCGTGGCGGTCGTGCACAAAGAACAGGTAATCGATGCGCGCCTCGGGTGGCAGCCGCACCGGCTCGGCGGCCTCGGGGAGGCCCGCGGCCTGCCAGGTGCGGTAGCCCTCCGCCAGCCGGTACACATGCCGGTAGCCAGCGGCCTGCAGATCCTGACCGGCGAGGCTGGCAATGTGCGGCTCGCTGGCAATCAGGATGACCGGCTGGTCGCGGGCGGCGCCGAGGCGCTCGAGCGTGGCGGGCAGGCGCGGGCGGATCGACCAGACCGCGCCTTGCGCATGGCCGCGCGCGTATTCGGCGCTTTCGCGCAGGTCGATGCGCAGCGCGTCGGGCGCTTCGGCGTGCAGCGCGCGCAGCAGACTGGCGTCGAGCACCGGCAGGGCGTGGGCGGGCAGGGTGCGCGGCGGCGCGCTCGCCTTGACGGCGGCGTTGACGCCATGCGCGAGCACCGCGCTCTCATAGCCCAGCTGGTACAGCCAACTAGCTATCACCGGTGCGCGCACGCCATCGTCGTCGAACACGATCACGCGGCTGCCGCGCACGCCGATGTACTGGTCGGTGGCCTGCACCAGCTGGCCACCGGGCGCATGCCGCGCGCCGTCGATCGATCCTTGCGCGAACTCCTCGGCGGTGCGGATATCCAGCAAGTAGGTGGTGCGGCTGTCGTCGTCAAGCCACTGCTGCGCCTGCGCGGCCGACAGCGCGGGCAGGCCGGCGCGCTGCAGCAGCCGCGCCGAACGCGCGCGCCTCGGCCAGCTCGCTGGCTGCCGGGGCCGGCGGGTAGCGGCGCTGGCTGCCGTGCTCGAGCGCATGGCCGGCCAGGTACCAGCCCTGCGTGCCGTTCTCCAGCGCCAGCACGGGATTGGGCAGGCCAAGGTTGTGCAGCGTCTGCGCGCCGATGATGCTGCGCGTGCGGCCGGCGCAGTGCACCACCACGGTGGTCTGCGCATCCGGCACCAGTGCTGCCAGGCGCAGGGCCAGCTCGCCGTTGGGCAGGCTGTGCGCGCCGGGGATGGTCATCTTCTGGTGCTCTTCGAAGGTGCGGCCATCCACCAGCACCAGCGGTTCGCCGCTGTCGCGGCGCGCCACTAGCTCGGCAGCGCTCAGGCGCGGCGTGTGCTGCTGGTGCTCGACCAGTTCGCCAAACGTCTTCGATGGCACGTTGACGCCCCTGAACAAGGTATAGCCGGCCGCGGCCCACGCCGCAGCGCCCTCCGCCAGCAGCGTGAGATTGCCGTAGCCCAGGTCAGCCAGCCGCTGTGCTGCCCGCTCGGCCACGCCGTCGCCGTCGTCGAACAGCACGATGCGCTCGGCCAGGCGTGGCGCCAGGCGGGCAACATCAAGCTCCAGCCGGCTGTAGGGCAGGGGCACGGCGAAGAAGGGATGGCCCTCGCCATATTGGCCGTGCTCGCGCACGTCGAACAGCGCCAGGGGCTGGCCGTCGTTAAGCCAGCCGCGCAAGGTGACGGCGTCGATGGATTGGGTCATGGAGTGCTCCGCGTGAACAAGGGATTGGGGCCGTCGTCTTGGTCGCAATGTCAGGCTGCGGCTTTTTCGCTGCGGTTCAACTGGGTGGCGTTGTAGTTGACGATGCGCCCGGTTTCCAGCTCCACGCCGATGCGTCCAGTCAGCGTTTCGAGCGGCCGGCCATAGAGGTGGAAGTGCAGCGTGGGGGCGTCGCCCACCACGTGGATGCTGTGGATGTCCTGCGGCAGGAAGCTGATCGGCGTGCCCGGGCGAACCACCAGTTCGCGCTCCAGTTCGATGCTGGCGTGTTCGGGGTTGCTGCCGTCGTCGGTGCGGCGGTAGACGCGGTTGAGCTCATCGCCTTGCACCGCCACGATCACGGCCCACGTGTCATGGTTGTGCGGGATGGTCTTCTTCCCCGGCACGATCGAGTTGAGATAGAGCGCCGGCAACTGGCCTTCCTCGCTCAGGCGGTAGCGGGTGGAGGTGGTAGTGCCGTCGCTCGGCGGCGGGAAGTCGGCAAAGCCGAACAGGTCTTTCTGGTCGGCCAGTTTCTGCAGGGCGGTGGTTACCTGCCCGAGCGTGGCGCGATCCACTTCGTTGTGCGCCGTCAGTGCGCTGACCTCGGCGAGGGTGGCGGCAATGGCCGCATTACGCTGGTTTTGCTGGCTGGTTTGGCTGGTTTGGGTCGTCATGGGGGAAATCCTCTTATGAGTGCGATGCCGTGGCAGGTGGCGGCCGTGCTCCACTCTACGGAGTGCCGGGCCGTAGAAGAACTAACAATATCGCCGATGCATATTCGGTTTTGCTCCGGCACAAGGCGGCACAAGGCGGCACAAGGCGGCACAAGGCGGCATAAGGCCTGCGGCCGCGCATCACGCATTGCATTACCAACGGCGGAAAGATTCGTTGCCGTGGCCCGGGGCCGGCTCCTAGAGTGGGTCGCTAGTTCATACGGCACCCGCCAGGGAATCACCATGCTCCGCAAGCCCTTTTTTGCACTCTCAGCGCTCCTGCTCTCCACGCTGGCCGCCGGCCCTGCGGTTGCCGCCGCAGACCCGGCGACCGACGCATGGCCGTCAAAGCCCATCCGCTACGTGATCCCCTGGCCGGCCGGCGGCAGCGCGGACCTGTATGGCCGCGTGCTGGCGCGCGCGCTCAGCAAGGTCACCGGCCAGCCGGTGGTGATCGAGAACAAGCCGGGCGCGACGGGCTCGATCGGTGCGGAGGCGGTGGCGCGCGGTGCGGCCGATGGCTACACGCTGCTGCAGGCCAACAACGTGGTGATTGTCGGCAACACCGTGCAGAACAAGCACCTTGAGCTCAAGCCCTTGCGCGACCTGGCCCCGGTGGCAGTCACGCTGGAGTCGCAGGGCGTGATCTTCGTCAACGGCGAGCTTGGCATCCGCTCCTTCCAGGCCTTGCAGGCCAGGGCGCGTACATCGGGCGAGCCGATTGCCTTTGGCTCGTCGGGGCCGGGTTCCATCTCGCATTTGTCGGTGGAGCAGATCAGCAAGCATTTCGGGCTGAACCTGCTGCACGTGCCTTACAAGGGCACCGGCCCGCTGTATTCCGACCTGCTCGCCGGCCATGTGCAAGTGGGCATGGTCGACTATGCGCTGGCCGAGCCGCAGGTCAGGAACGGCCGCTTGCAGCCGCTGCTGGTGATCGGCTCGCACCGGCTGGCAGCGCTGCCCAATGTGCCGAGCACGGCGGAGTTGGGCGTGCGCGAGCCGGATTTCGGCGGCTGGAGCGGCATCTTCGTGTCGCCCCGCACGCCGCCGGCGCGCATCCAGGCCATCAGCCAGGCGCTGGCGCGCGCGCAGGCCGAGCCCGAGGTGAGGGCGTTCACGGCCAAGCCGGGCAACCGCGCGATCTTCCTTGGCAGCGCCGAGGCGCGCGGACGCATCGAGCGCGATGTGGCCGCCTGGGAGCGCTATGTCAACGGCAGCCAGGACAGCACGATCGCGCGCAACGACAAGCCAGAAGGCGCGGGCAATCGCTAAGGCGCCGCACCCCAATGAGAGAACCAGCATGAGCCAACCACTGCACGAACGCCTGCAACCCTATCCCACGGAGAAACTGCAGGCGCTGGCGGCGCAAACGCCGCTGCGTACCAGCCTGCCGCCGATCAGCTTCAGCTGGGGCGAGCCGCAACATGCCACACCGCGCCTGGTCGTGGAGGCGCTGGCCGAACACGCTGGCAGCATCGGCCGCTATCCCAAGGTCGCTGGCAGCGACGCGCTGCGCGAGTCCATCGCCGCCTGGATCGCGCGCCGCCACGGCGTGGACGGCCTCGACCCGGCGCGCGAGATCGTGCCCGTCAACGGCGCCAAGGATGCGTTGTTCAGCCTGGCGCAAGCGGTGCTGCGCGCCAACCGGCCGCAGGATGGCGCGCCGGTGGTGCTGGTCAGCAATCCCGGCTACCAGGTCTATGAAGGCGCGGCGCTACTGGCCGGGGCCGAGCCGTATTACCTCGACATCGACCCCGCGCAAGGGCTGGCCGCCGCGTTCGATGCGGTGCCCGCGCACATCTGGCCGCGCGTGCGGCTGGCCTACCTGTGCTCGCCGGACAACCCTTCCGGCCGCGTGTACGCGCTGCCCGACTGGGAGCACGTGCTGGCGCTGGCCGAGCGGCACGATTTTCATATCGTGTCCGACGAGTGCTACTCCGAGCTGTACTTCGATGAGGACGCGCCGCCGCTGGGCGTGCTGGCCGCGGCCCGCGCGCTCGGCCGGGACCGCCAGCGCATCCTGGCCGTGGCCAGCTTGTCCAAGCGCTCCAACGCGCCCGGCCTGCGCTCCGGCTTTGTGGCAGGCGACGCCGATGTGCTGGAGTGCCTGCGCCTGTACCGCAGCTATTCCGGCGGCGTGCTGAGCCCGGCAGTGCAGGGCGCCAGCATCGCGGCCTGGCAGGACGAGGCGCACGTGGTGGAAAACCGCCGCTTGTACCGTGAGAAATTTGCTTTTGCCATTCCACGGCTGCAGCAGGTAGCCCGCCTGCTGCAGCCGCAGGCGGGCTTCTTTGCCTGGCTCGACATCCGCGCCAGCGGGCTGGACGACGTGGCCTTCACGCGCGAGCTGCTGGCCGAGCAGAACCTTGCCGTGGTCCCGGGGACCTTCCTGGCGCGCACGGTGAATGACCACAACCCCGGCGCGGGCCATGTCCGCATTGCGCTGGTGGCCGGTGCCGAGGAATGCGCGCAGGGCGTGGAGCGGCTGGTGGCCTTTGCCCGCGAGCGGAAGCCCGTGGCGGCTGCGGCATGATGCCCGCGCCAGGCACGGCATAACGATCTGCGATCTGATTCGTTAGCGCCCGGCGCAACTTCTTTTAGGCTCCAACTTGCCCAGAATTTTCAAGAGCTTCTCGCCATGACCATTACCGACCTGTCCCAGACCTTGGCCGACGCCGACCCCGCCGCTGCCAGCCACGTGAGCGGCGCCCGCGCCGCAGCGGTGGCCGCCTTCATCGCCCGTGCTCGCGAGATCGCAGGCGGGCACGCCGCCGACAAGACGCCGCTGGCCGCGATCGCCGACGAACTGGTGGCACTGGCCGGCCAGGCGCATCTGTTCCCGCCGGCGCATTTCCCCGTGGATGCGGCCCGGCCCGCCGCGATCTACCGGCTGGCGGAAGACCCGGACGGCCGCTTCGCCTTGTTCGCCTCCGCCGGCCTGCCGGGCAAGGCGCAGCCCCCGCACGACCACACCACCTGGGCGGTGATTGCCGGCGTGCGCGGTGTTGAGCGCAACGTGATCTTTCACCGCAGCCAGGGCAGCAAGCCCGGGCTCGACACGCTGGAGCCGCTGCGCCAGCTCGACGTACAGGCGGGCAATGCCATTACGCTGTCGCCCACCGATGTGCACACCATCGAGCTGATCGGCGACACACCTGGCCTGCACCTGCACTTCTACGGCCTCACGCTGGCTCGCCTGACCGAGCGCGTAAAGTTCGACCCCGCGCCCGAGGGTGGCACGCAATACAGCTACCGGACCTTTGCCGCACCGGCGCTGATTCGCCATCCGCTGGTGAGCCCGGCCGCGCTCAAGCGCGCCATTGCCGAGGGGGAGGAACTGGCCGTGCTGGACGCGCGGGAGGAGGGCGCCTTCGCGCGCGAGCACCTGCTGTTCGCCGCGCCCGCGCCGCTGGGCCGGCTCGAGACCACGATCGACCGGCTGGTGCCGCGCCGCACCACGCGCATCGTGGTGACGGATCTGGTTGAGGATATCGCCCACGCTGCCGCCGCCAAGCTGCTGCGCGTTGGCTATACCAACGTATCCGTGCTGGAAGGCGGCACGCGTGCTTGGCAGGCCGCCGGCTATGAAATCTTCAGCGGCACCAACGTGCCCAGCAAAGCCTTCGGCGAAGTGATCGAGCACGAGCTGCAGACCCCGTGGATCACCGCCGAGGCGCTCAAGCTGCACCAGGAGCGCGGCGACAACGTGGTGGTGGTGGACAGCCGCCCCTTCACCGAGTTCCAGAACATGAGCATTCCCGGCGCGCTAGACTGCCCGGGCGCGGAGCTGGTCTACCGCATCGGCGAGATCGCACCCGATCCCGAGACGCTGGTGGTGGTCAATTGCGCCGGCCGTACGCGCAGCATCGTGGGCGCGCAGACGCTGATCAACGCCGGCATTCCCAATCGCGTGGTGTCGCTCAAGGACGGGACCATGGCATGGCTGCTGGCCGGCTACCAGCTCGACCACGGCCAGACCCATTTCGCGCCGCAGCCCGGCGAAACCTCCCAGGCCGCCGCGAGTGAACGCGCTGCCCGCGTGGCGCAGCGCGCCGGCGTGCAACATATCGATGCGGCGCAGCTAGCCGCCTTCGCGCAGCAGGCGAGCGAACGCACGCTGTACCGCTTCGATGTCCGCTCGCCCGAGGAATACGCCGCAGGCCACCTGCCGGGCTGGCGCAGCGCCCCCGGCGGCCAGCTGGTGCAAGCCACCGACGCCTACGCCGGCATCCGCCGTGCCCGCATCGTGCTGGCTGACTGGGACGGCGTGCGCGCACAGATCACGGCAGCCTGGCTGGCCCAGTTCAGCGGCCACGAGGTCTATCTGTTCCGTCCGGCACCGCTGGCACCGCGCGAATCCGGCCCGGAGCCCGTGCGCGTGCTGCGCGCCTCCGAAGTGGAAGCGCCGTGGATCGAAGCCGCATCGCTCAAAGCGCAGCAAACGCAGGGCGGGGTCACGGTGGTGGACGTGGATAGCAGCCTGGCATTCCGACGCGCACATGTGCCCGGTGCATGGTTCGCTACGCCGGAGAAGGTATCGCTGGCGCTGGAGCATGCGGGTGCCGACGACATCATCGTGGTGACGTCTTCCGATGGCGTGCTGGCGCAATCCGTCGCTGCAGAATTGCGTCGCACCAGCCAGCGCGACGTGCGCGCACTGCTAGGCGGCAACGCACGCTGGCAAGCACTCGGCTTGCCAGCGGAATCCGCCGAGGCCGGCGCTGCCGCGGCAGCGAGAGTGCTTACCGGTGACGAAGACGCGTGGTACAGCGCCTACGCTTACGAGGACGAAGGCCGCCGGAAGTCAGAGATGCACGCCTACCTGAACTGGGAAATCGGCCTGGTGGATCAGCTCAAGCGCGATGGGGACTTGCCGGTTCGGCTGGTGGATTACAGGCAGCAGTAGGCGCAAGGGCATCGCTTCGGCGAGCGCCCGCCCTCTCCCCCGGCCCCTCTCCCACAAGTGGGAGAGGGGAGCCAACCAGCGGGAAGCGAACGGATTCGCAAGCAACAGCGCAACCGCCAAATCCAGGTTCTGTGTAGCCGTGTGAAGCGCCCCCAGGCGGGGAACACCCAAGCGCGATGCGAAGCGAGCCGTCAAGGTGTGCCAAGGCCGTATGGGGCGCCTCGGGATTTCACGAAAAGAGCGGAAAAGAGGGACCCATGTCTGAGTATCCTCAAGGCGATGCGAGTTTGGGTCCCGGCCGCTCTTTTCGTGAAATCCCGAGGGGGTGTCGCCCCATCCGGCGCGCTTTTTTGCCTACTTTTTTGGCAAGCGGCAAGACAAAAAAGTAGGTCGCCGCCCCGCAGGGGTGGTGAAACTGCAGTTGCTTTTGACCTTGACGTTAAGCAGTTGCAGTTGCAGTTGCAGTTGCAGTTGAGCCAACCCAACCCAAAGCCCCTCACCGCAACGATATCCCCGAAGCCGCAATGACCAAAGCATACTTCGGCAAATCCCGCGACAACGTAGCATCCAGCTCCTGCGCCGAAGACCCCACCACCACATAGCCAGCATCCTCCAGCTGGCTACGCGTGGCCGGCACATTGAGCACAGCCGCTACATCGCGACTAATGCGATCCACCACGACCGTCGGCGTAGCCGCAGGCGCAATCAGCCCCTGCCAACTCTCTACGGCAAAACCGGTAGCGCCAGCCTCCGCCATGGTCGGCACCTGCGGCAGCGCCTTCGAGCGATAAGGCGTGGTAACCGCCAGCGCGGTCAGCCGGCCGGAGCGCACGTAATCGGTCACCGCCGCGAGCGTGATCAGCGTGGCGTCGATGTGCCCGCCAAGCAGGTCCACCGTGGCGGGCGCGCCCCCGGCGTAGGGAATGTAGTTGACCTTGATGCCGGTCTGGCGAGATAGCATTTCATGGGCCACGTGGGCAATGCCGCCATTGCCCGGCAGGCCAAGCGTGACCTCGCCAGGCTTCTTGCGTGCCAGCGCGATGTAGTCCTGCAGGTTGCGCACGCCAAGATCCGGCCTGGCGACCAGGATCTGCGGATTCACCACAGCCTTGCTGACACCGCGAAACGCGTGGCTCGTATCGTACGGCAGCGTCTTGAACAGCGAGGCGTTCAGCGTCACGCCTTCGCCGCCCAGCAGCAAGGTGTAGCCGTCCGGCCTGGCCCGCGCCACCTGCGCGGCGCCCATGGTGCCGCTGGCGCCCACTACGTTTTCCACCACCACGGGCTGGCCCCATTTCTCGCTGAGCTTGAGGGCCAGCGTGCGCGCGAGCTTGTCGGCGCTGCCACCGGGTGCCACCGGCACCACGATGCGCACGGGACGCGCGGGGAAGGTCTGGGTCTGCGTGGCCTCCGTGGCATGGCTGTAAAAGGGTACGCCCGCGATGGCAGCCGCGGCGGCGGCGACGGGCAGGCAGAGGAGGGTGCGGAGCAGGGTGCGACGTTGCATGACGGTGTTGCCGGAGGCGAATCGAGCGCAAAGCTTAGAAAGCGTGGCCCACGCCGCCAACGAATCTTTCCGCGCATGGATATGCGGCCACGCTGTGCTGCCGCGGGGCAACGGAGATCGCATAACGATCGGCTCTTTTATTCGTTCCCTGCCCGTCGGCGCTTGCGTACAGTTTGTCGACTGCATCACACAAACCGCGACTTAGCCAATAAGAACTCGAACACACCATGACCCGCACTCTTTCGCTGCGCTCCCCGCGTCCTCTCGTCTTCGCTGCCGCCATGCTGGCCGGTACCTTCTTTGCCGGCGCCGCGCAGGCCGACGCCACGCTCGACAAGATCCGCCAGCGTGGCAAGATCGTGGTCGGCATCATGCTGTCCGGCAGCGCCTTTGGCTCGATCGATCCCGCCACGCAGAAGCCCGTCGGCTTCAACGCGGACCTGGCGCAGGACCTGGCCAGGCAACTCAATGTGGAGCTGGAAACGGTGCAGGTGCAGCCGTCCAACCGCGTGCAGTTCCTGCAGCAGGGCAAGGTCGACGTGCTGATCGCGGCGATGGAATACAACGCCGAGCGCGGCGAGCAACTGGGCCACGTGCCCACGCCTTACTACCGCGTGGGCGGCGCCGTGATCGTGCCCAAGCAAAGCGATATCCGCCGCTGGGAAGACTTGAAGGGCAAGACGGTGTGCATCTCGCAGGGCAGCAGCTATACGCGGCCGGTGCAGGTGGAATACGGCGCCATCCCGAAGGGCTTCAAGGGCTCGGCGGAATCGCTGCTGGCGCTGCGCGGCGACAACTGCGCTGGCGCCGTGCACGACAACACGCTGCTGCAGCCGCTGGTGCGCGGCAACCCGGAATGGCAGAACTACCGCATCGTGCTGCCGGAACTGAACCCGGCGCCGACCGTGATCTGGACCCGCAAGGGCGAGCAGGACACCATCCAGGCGGTCGACCGCATCGTGCAGAACTGGCACCGCAGCGGCTGGCTGGTTGCCACCGAGAAGAAGGCTGGCATCCTGCCGCCGTCGCCGGCGCTCACCGAGCTGCACGACAAGTTCAAGGGCGGCCGTTCCTGATGGAAGCAGCGATTGCCTGGTGGATCGATGCGGCGCACCGCATCGGCTTGAACTATGCGTTCCTCGCCGATGCCTATGACCGCAGCGCATTCGTGCATGGTGCCTGGGTGACCATCCAGCTGGTGCTATGCACGCTCTCCGGCAGCCTGGTTGCGGGGGTGGGGATGGCGGCGTTGCTGACCTCGCGCAGCCCGGTGCTGGCCGGTGCCACGCGCGCCTTTGTGGAAGTCACGCGCAACACGCCCACGCTGGTGCAGCTGTATTGCGCCTTCCTGGTCTTGAACATGCTGATCACCCATGCCTTGCAGGACGCGCAGCGGACCAATCCGCTCACGCCGTTCCTCTGGGTGGTGGTGGTGCTGTCGCTGCACAAGGGCGTGTTTCATGCCGAAGCCTTGCGCGCCGGCATCGAGGCCGTGCCCAAGGTCACGCTGGAAGCGGCGGCGTCGCTCGGCTTCGATCGCCGCACATTGCTGTGGCGCGTGCAGTTGCCGCTGGCGGTGCGCTTCGCCCTGCCGGCCCTGGTCAACAACTCCGTGGAGCTGGTCAAGGCCACGGCGGTGGCGTCCGCGATTGCGGTGGGCGATATCACCTACGCCTCCATCATGATCTGGACCCAGCGCGACAACGTGCTGGAACTGATGGTGCTGTTGCTGCTGTTCTTCGGCCTGCTGACCTGGGTGGTCAGCCAGGCGGGCAGCTGGCTGGAACTTCGACTGAGGATGCCCGGCTATGGCGAGCGCTGATTCTACTGATCCCGCTTTCCCGGCGGCGCCGGCTTGGTCGCGTGCCGGCCGTTACTCGGGGCTGCTATGGCTCCTGCCGCTGGTGGCGGTGGCGTTCGCCGCTACCCGCCATCCGGACCTGGCGCGGGCACTGGCCAGCGCCTGGCAATGGTCGCCGGCGCTGGTGCGCGGCTTCCTGGTCAATATTGGCGTGAGCTTGCTGGCGATTGTGCTGGGCACGGTCGGCGGGCTGCTGGTCGGCGCGCTGCGGTTGTCGCCGGTGGCGTTGCTGTCGCGCCCGGCGCATCTGTATGTGCAGGTGTTCCGCAATGCGCCGTGGCTGGTGCTGATCTATTTCTCCACCTACGTCTTCCCGTTCGAGGTGAATATCGGCAGCCATATCGTGCCATTCCCCGACTGGTTCAAGGTGGTGGTTGGGCTGGCGCTGCCGGCTAGTGCCAATGTGGCCGAGGTGCTGCGCGGAGCCGTGCAGTCGATCCCGCTCACGCAGTGGGAGGCGGCCAGCTCGATGGCGTTCTCGCGCTGGCAGATCCTGCGGCTGATCATCGTTGCGCAGTGCGTGCGGCGCATGCTGCCGCCGTGGATGAACCTGTACGCGACGCTGACCATGGGCACCGCGCTGGCCTCGCTGGTGGGCGTGCACGACTTGCTCGATACCGCGCAGATCGCCAGCAATACCGTCAACCAGACCGCGTTTACGGTGCTGATCTATTTCACCGTGCTGGCGATGTTCTTTGCCTGGTGCTACCCGATTTCGCGCTTCACCCGTTTCCTGGAACAAAAATATGCTGTTGCCTGAACATAGCGGCGGACCCGTATTGTCCGCGGTCCCCACGGCGGCCGCGCCGCTGGTAGCGCTCAAGGATGTGCACCTTGCCTTCGGCGGCAACCCGGTGCTCAAGGGCATCGACCTGGAAGTGCGGCGCGGGCAGGCGGTGTCCATCATCGGCCCGTCCGGCTCGGGCAAGTCCACCATCCTGCGCTGCATCACCGGCCTGCTGGAGCCGCAGCAAGGCACGGTCACTGTTGGCGGCGTCTCGGTGCGCGAGCTGCGCAGCGAGGCCGAGCGCATTGCGCTGCGCAAGCGCGTGGGCTTTGTCTTCCAGCAGTACAACCTGTTTCCGCACCTGACGGTGCTGCAGAACCTCACCATCGCGCCGTTGCGCGTACTGGGCCGTGGCCGCGCCCAGGCGGAGGCCACCGCCATCGAGCTGTTGCGCAAGGTTCGTCTGGCCGACAAGGCGGGCGCGTATCCGGGCGAGCTCTCCGGGGGCCAGCAGCAGCGCGTGGCGATTGCCCGCGCGCTGGCGATGGAGCCCGAGCTGATCCTGTTCGACGAGGTGACCTCCGCGCTGGACCCGGAGACGGTGGGCGAGGTGCTGACCGTGATCGGCGACCTGGTCGAGGAGGGGCTGACCTGCCTACTGGTGACGCATGAGATGCGCTTTGCCGAGGAGATCAGCGACGAGGTTTATTTCACCGAGGGCGGGCGGATTGTCGAGCATGGCCCGGCCCGCCGCATCTTCAGCGCGCCGCAGAGCGAGCGCACGCGCGCCTTCCTCAACCGCTCGCTGGGCGCGGCACCGCGCGCGCAGGCCGATCCCTTCGTCTTCTCCTTCGACAAGCTGCGCTTCGCCGTTTGAGCGCGGCCCAAGCCAATCACCCTATCCAGGAACCATGAGCCATCATCGCGATACCCAACTGATCCACGCCGGCACGCCGCCCTTTGTCCAGGGCCACGGCCCGGTCAATGTGCCGGTGGTGCGCACCAGCACCGTGCGCTTCGAGAACTCGGACGCCTATGACGATGTCCGCGCGCGCCATGCGCGCGGCGAGCGTGTCAGCTCCTATGGCCGCCAGGGCATGGATACGCACCGCGCGCTGGAAGACGCGATTGCCGGGCTCGAAGGCGGCAACCGCACCTTCCTGGCGCCCTCGGGGCTGGCAGCGATCTCGCTGACCTTCCTGGGGCTGCTGTCGCCGGGAGACCATGCGCTGGTGGTGGACAGCGTCTACGCGCCGGTGCGCAGGCTGGAGCAAACGCTGTTGCGCCGCCTGGGCATCGAGGTCAGCTACTTTTCGCCCAGCCGGGACGATGTGCAAGCGCTGATCCGCCCGAACACGCGCTTGCTCTACCTGGAGTCGCCCAGCTCTCTGTTGTACGAGGTGCTGGACCTGCCGCGCCTTGCGCAGATCGCGCACCGCCATGGCGTGGTGGTGGCCACTGACAATACGTGGGCTTCCGGCCACGTGCTGCAGCCGCTGGCGCTCGGCGTGGACGTATCGATCCTGGCATCGACCAAGTACATCAGCGGCCATTCCGACCTGATGCAGGGCGCGGTGGTGGTCAAGGACGAGGCGCTGGCGCGCCGCATTGCCGACGCCTACGATGGCTTCGGCCTGGCTATCAGCGCGGACGATGCCTACCTGGCGCTGCGCGGCATCCGCACGCTGGCCGTGCGGCTGGCCCAGCACCAGCGCAATGCCTTGGCGGTGGCGCAGTTCCTGGAAGCGCATGAGGCGGTAGGGCGGGTGTTCTATCCGGCCTTGCCCTCGGATCCGGGCCACGCGCTGTGGCTGCGGGATTTCTCGGGCGCCAACGGGCTGGTCTCGTTCGCGCTGCCCGCCGCCGACGTGGCGGCGGCGCGCAAGCTGGTGGATGCGCTAAGCTTGTTCGGGCTGGGGGCTTCGTGGGGCGGCTATGAAAGCCTGGTGCAGGTGGCCGCGCCGGAGCGCCTGGCGGAACACTCGTACTGGCGTGGCGCCGAGCCGGTGATCCGCCTGCATGTCGGGCTGGAAGCGTCGGAGGATTTGATTGCCGACCTGGAGCAGGGGCTGCAGGGGGTGGCGAGCGCGGTGCCAGCATCAAGGCCGCAACGGCGCGCAGCAGCCTGAGGCCAAAAAAAGAAGCGGGACGGGTGATTGCCCGCTTCGCAAAAAAGCCAGTGTCATCGTTGCGCTGGCTTTCAGTACCCGCTAGCGTGGATGCACCGCGCGGCCTGTCAGCCCGCGCGGTGCATCCTTGGCCGCGGGCAGTGCCGCGGCCGTCAAGCTTCAGATCGCCCAGCCGCCGCCGTAGAACACGGCCAGCGCCAGCGCAATCGCCACGGTGCCCACGTTCAGCTTGCGGTATTCACCGGCCACGATGCGGCCGATCACCAGGGTGCAGAAGCCCAGCATGATGCCGGTGACGATATTGCAGGTCAGCACGATAAAGACCGCGCAGACCAGGCCGGCCATGGCGTCGACCATATCGTCCATGTGCAGCTTGCTGACGCTGCTCAGCATCAGGAGGCCCACGTACATCAGGGCAGGTGCCGTCGCGTACGAAGGCACCAGCCCGGCCAGCGGCGAGAAGAAGATCACTGCCAGGAAGAGCAGGCCTACTACCACCGCGGCCAGGCCGGTCTTGGCGCCGGCCGCCACGCCAACGCTCGATTCGATGTATGCCGCGGCGGGCGCGCCACCGAAGAAGGCCGAGAAGATCGAGCTGAGCGAGTCCGTGGTCAGGGCACGGCCGCCGTTGGGGATCTGGCCTTTCGCATCGAGCTGGCCGGCTTGACCTGCGACGGCGCGAATGGTGCCGGTGGCGTCGAACACGGCCGTCATCACCAGTGCCAGCACGCTGGGCAGCACCGTCAGCGACAGCGCGCCCTTGATGTCCATCGCACCGATCAGCGAGGCATGGCCCGGCGCGCTCAGCGCGGGCAGCGCAAACACGCCAGAGAACTTCACGGCGGGATCGAGAGCCAGCCCCAGCGCGGAGATGGCGACGATCACCAGCAGGATGCCGCCCGGCACCCGGCGCCGTTCCAGGCCGAAGATCGCGGCCAGGCCGAGGACCGACATCACCACCGGGAAGGCCGTGATCTTGCCCAGCGCGACCGGCAGGCCGGCGCCCGGGTTCTTGATCACCAGGCCCACTTCGTTGGAGGCAATCAGCAGCAGGAACAGGCCGATGCCGATGCCTGTGCCGTGCGCCACGCCCGCAGGCAGGTTGCGCAGGATCCAGGAGCGCACGCCGGTCACGGAAATCGCGGTGAAGACCACGCCCATCAGGAAGATCGCGCCCAGCGCCACGGCGGGGGAGAGCCCCTGCCCGAGCACCAGCCCGAAAGCGGTGAAGGCGGTCAGCGAGATCGCGCAGCCAATGGCGATGGGCAGCTTGGCCCACATGCCCATCAGCAAGGAGCCGAAGGCCGCGGTCAGGCAGGTTGCGACGAACACGGCGCTGGTATCGAAGCCCGCCTTGCCGAGCATGCCCGGCACCACGAACACGGAATACACCATGGCCATGAAGGTGGTGACGCCGGCCAGCGCCTCGCGGCGCCCGGTGCTGCCGCGCGCGCTGATCTGGAAGTACCGGTCTAGGAAGCCATTGACTTCGATGGATTCGATGGCGTCGATGGCCTTGGCCTCGATCGCGTCGGTGCCGGGAGCGGTGGCACGGCCGGGGAACGGCTGTTCAAGCATGGCGGAGTGTCTCCTTTGTGGTGCGCTGGGGCGGCGGCTACGTCGCTCATACCCAGGCTGTCTCGCTTTTTCGTTGTCGTTGCCGAGGCCGTCATGCGGGCCGCTGCGCACATATTTGTGTCGCGCTCGGCACTGCATGTAGCCCGGTACGCCGCTGTCGGCCGGTTGCTCGCCACTCCGTGCTGGCGCTGCTGGTCCGACATGGCGCAAGACTAAGGGAGGGGCAGCATTCGTTCATAACGGCGCGAACATGGCTGACATTGGGAAATGAATATGAGTGACGGGTTGCGCTGGCGGCTGGCGGGGCGTTTGGAAAAGCGCGGATTGTGGCTGGGCGCGGGCAGGAAGGCAACTACCAGAGCGGCGATTGTGTGAACGCCGCCCGATTTGTCACGACTGCCCGGACATTTGGTAAGGGTTCCGCCGGCGGGCGCGGCAACTAGACGTATTCGTCTCTTCGCCCCTACACTGCATGGCCGCTCCGGCCCATCAACCGCCTCCACCTGGCTACGCCATGCAAGTAACTTTTCGTTGCGATCCGCTGTTGCAGGAATGCCTGCCGCGCCCGCAGCCTGCCCAGCAGGCGCTGCCGGACTGGGTGCGGGCGATGCGCCCCAAGGCGTTCTCGCCCCTGCACGGCCGGGACATCCGCACCATCAAGCAATGCCCGCCGTTCATCGATGCCATGACCCACGGCTTTGTGATCCTGCTGCCATGCGATGTGCGCGTGGAGCGGGGCGTGTTCTCCTGGGATTGGGACTTGCCAGAGCCGGGCATCGACGGCCATCCGCGCGCGCCGCTGAGCTTTCACGTGCCGGAGCAACTGGGCGGCACGCTACTGCATTCGGATACCGTTGCCCTGAAATTCAACAGCTTCTGGACCATCGAGCTGCCGCCGGGCTGGTCGCTGCTGGCGATGCATCCGGCCAACCGCTGGGATCTGCCGTTCCGCACGCTGAGCGGGCTGGTCGACGCGGACCGCTTCCATGACGTGGGCATCAATTTCCCGGCGCTATGGACCGATGCGGAGTTCGACGGCGTCCTGGCCAAAGGCACGCCAGTTGCGCAGTGCTGCCCGGTGCCGCGAACGGAGTTCGAGCTGTCCTTCGGCACGATCGACGCAGAGGGGGCCGGACGCTACGAGAAGCTGGCGGCGGAGGTGCTGACCACGCCCGGCGTGTATCGCAAGCGCTTTCGCGCGCCGCGCGAGCGGGGTGGTCAGTCCTGATTGCTGCCGAGGCTGCCGAGGCTGCCGCGGCTGGCCAGCAGGGCGCGCAGGGCGCCGAGGTCGGCCCATAGCCGGCCGTGCGGTCCCGAGCACAGCGCTTGCGCGATGCGGCCGAAGGTGTCTGGCGCAACGCGGTAGGCGTGGGCATAGGCGGCAAGGGCCGCGTCGGGCTGGCCGTCTTCCTGCAGCACGATGCCGAGGTTGACCGCCGCCGGCGCGGCGTCCGGACGGCAGGCCAGCGCACTGCGCAAGGCGGCCTGCGCGCCCCGCAGGTCGCGCCGGTCTTGCCGCACCAGTCCGAGCTGGATCCAGCCGTCGTAGTCCTGCGGATGCGCGCCGAGCAGGGCTTCCAGCGTGGCTTGCGCGGCGGGCAGGTCGCGCAGCTCCTGCTGCGCGATGGCCAGGTTCAGGCGCGCCTCCCGGCTGCGCGGCTCCAGCGCCACGGCCCCGCCGAAGGCGCCGGCGGCCTCGGCCTTGCGCCCGAGCGCATGCAGCACTTTGCCCCGCTGGAAATGCGCGCGCGCGATGTTGCCGTCCAGCGCAATGGCGCGGTCCAGCGCCGCCAGCGCGGCTTGCTGTTCGCCGCCTTCGCGCATCGTCTGCGCCAGTTCGATCCACGCCGGTGCAAAACCCGGTGCTCGCTGGATCAGCAGGCCCAGTTCCGCCACGGCATCGGGTGTGCCGCTGCGCAACCTGGCGACGCAGGCGAGATAGCTTGGCTCCAAGGCATTGCCGCTGAGCGCGCAGGCGCGCAGCAGATGCGGCAGCGCCTCTGCCGGCGCGCCATCGGCCAGCGCCGCCCGGCCGGCTATCAGGAGCGAGGGCAGGTGGTCCGGGCGCAGTGCGAGTCCCTGCGCGATATGGCGCCGCGCCAACGCGGCATCGCCGCGCTGCAGGGCAATCTGCGCGCTCAGCTGGCAAACGGCGGGATGCGCCGGATAGCGCCCCATCAGCGTGGCCGCATAACCGGCGGCCGCGTCGATGTTGCCCTGGTTCAGCTGCGCGATGGCCGCCGTCAGTCCGGCTTCCAGCCCGGTATGCGGCTCAGCGGCCAGCGCCGCGTCGGGTCCGCTCTGCTCCGTAGTCGGCTTGGTCATGGCAAGCGGCGTGGTTGCGGTGGGGCAAGCTTAACCGGTCTTGCCTGCCGGCGGCATGCTTGGGCCTGCTTCAGTCAACGTTAGCCAACACTGGCGTGCTGGCCGAACTCCTCCAGCAGCCGCGCGCGATGCTCGTCCAGCCTTGGGGAGCGCTGGAAGCTGCTCGCGCCTGCCTGGTTGCCGATCTTGATCGGATTGCCGGCCAGGGTGATCGGGCGGCCCTCGCCGATGCTGGCTTGCAGCAGCATGCCGCGCGCTTGCACGTGCGGGTCCTCGACGATGTCGGCCACGCTTTGCAGCGGGCCGTGCGGCACGCCCGCACGCTCCAGCGTGTCTGACCACGCGGCACTGTCCGCGTCGGCCAGGCGCGCTTCCAGGCTTGCCTTGAGCTCGGCGTGATGCTGGTTGCGCGCCACCACGGTGGCAAAGCGCGGGTCGGCTGCCAGGTCCGGCTGGCCGAGCGCGGCGCAGAGTTTCTGGAACAGGGTGTCGTTGCCCGCCGCGATGACGATAAAGCCGTCGGCGGTCTTGAACATATCGAACGGCGTGATGGAGGGATGGCGCGTGCCCAGCGGCGCTGGCACCGCGCCCGTGGCGGAGTGCCGCGCGATGGCGTTCTCCAGCAGCGCGACCTGGCAGTCGAGCATGCCGATATCGACGCGCTCGCCCAGCCCGGTGCGGCTGCGCTTGAGCAGCGCGGACTGGATGCCGATGGCGGCGTACAGCCCGGCGCCCAGGTCGCCGATGGACACGCCGACCCGCACCGGGGCGCCGCCGGTCTGGCCGGTCACGCTCATCAGCCCGCCCATGGCCTGCACCACCATGTCGTAGGCGGGCCGGTCTCGGTAAGGGCCGGTCTGGCCAAAGCCGGAGATCGACGCATAGACCAGGCGCGGGTTGGCCGCGTGCAGGGCCTCCCAGGTAAAGCCGAGCTTTTCCATCACGCCGGCGCGGAAGTTCTCCACCAGCACGTCCGCGCCCGCGATCATCGCCGCCAGCACTTCGCGGTCGCGCGGGGATTTCAGGTCCAGCGCGATGGATTCCTTGTTGCGGTTGACGGAGGCGAAGTACGCCGACTCCCCATCCACGAAGGGGCCCACGTGCCGGGAGTCGTCACCGCCTTCGGGGTTCTCGATCTTGATCACGCGCGCGCCAAGGTCGGCCAGCATCATGGTGCAGTAGGGGCCGGCGAGCACACGGGTCAGGTCCACCACGGTAAGGCCCGCGAGCGGGAGGTCTGCGGCAATGCGATTCATGGAAATCCTCTAAATCATTCGGGACCGGGCGAGCCCGGATACAGCGGGTGAGAGGGCAGCGCGCGCCGTGGCTCAGTCGATCTTGGCGCCGCTGCTCAGGGTCAGCTCCGTGACCGTCTTGCCTTCACGTTGCGCAAACTGCTTGAATTCCGCGGGCGACGCCGACGGCGAGACTTCCTCGCCGCGGCTCGCCAGCCGGGCCCGCAGGTCCGGCCTGGCGAGGGCCTTGGCCGATGCGGCAAAGAGCTTCTCGATCACGGCCGGTGGCGTTTGCGCCGGGGCAAACAGCCCATACCAGTTGGTTACGTCGTAGCCCTTGATGCCGGCTTCGGCGATGGTCGGATAGTTCGGCAGCACCGACGAGCGCTTGGCGGAGGTGACAGCAATGCCGACCACCTTGCCGGTATCGATCATGGCCTGCACGGAAGCCGGCGTGGCAAAGGTGAGCTGCGCGTCGCCGGCGGCCACCGCCTGCGCGGACGGCGCGCCTCCCTTGTAGGGCACGTGGGTGAGCTGCACGTCGGCCAGCTTGGTGAACTGCACACCAGCCAGGTGCGTGATCACGCCGTTGCCGGAGGACGAGTAATTGAGCGCGCCGGGATGCTGGCGGGCTTTTGCCAGCAGGCTGGCGACGCTGGTGATGCCGGATTCCTTGTTGGCCGCGAGCAGCAGCGGCGAGACGGTCAGCCGCGTAATGGGCGCAAAGTCCGTGGGCTCGTAGCGGATGTTCTTGTAGAGCACCTTGTCGCTGCCCATCACGCTGGCGGTGGCGATATACAGCGTGTAGCCATCGGCCGGCGCCTTGGCCACGGTGTCGGCGGCAATGGTGGTGCCGGCGCCGGGCTTGTTGTCCACGATGACGGGCTGCCCGAGTTCCTTCGACAGCGCGTCGCCATACAGCCGCGCGACATTGTCGGCGCCGCCGCCGGCGGGGAAGCCGATCACCACGCGGATCGGCTTGATCGGGAAGGCGTCCGTCGCCAGCGCGGGGCCGGCCAGCGTGGATGCTGACGCGAGCAGGAACAGCAGGGTTGGGTGCCGCTTGATCATCGTTGTCTCCAGGTTTTGTTTTTGCGTTCTATGTGCTGCCGCGCCGGCTCTGCCGTACTTACCTGCCGGTGAATACCGCAGGGCGTTTCTCGCGCCACGCCGCGGCGCCTTCGCGCAGATCCGCCGATGCTCCGGCTCGCGCGATCTCGCGTTCCAGCGCGGCCGTGTCCAGCGCGCCGCGCGCGATCTGGTTCAGCGCTTGTTTCATGCCCAGCAGGGCAATCGGCGCCATGCCCGCGAGCGTGGCGCTAAGCGCTTCCACCCGCGGCGCCAGCGCGTCGGCGGTGACGATCTCGGTCAGGAAGCCCACCTTCAGCATCTCGTCGGCATCGAGCCGGGCGGCCGTCAGGAAAAGCCGCTTGGCCGTATCCACGCCCAGCCGGCTCACATAGCGTTCCAGCCCGCCCCGGTAGAAATGCAGCCCGAGCCTTGCTGCCGGCATGAACATGTCGCAGTGAGGCACGCCCACGCGGAAGTCGCAGGCCAGGCAGAGGTCCGTGGCGCCGCCATACACGCCGCCGTTGACCGCCGCGATGGTGATGGGGCGCGCGGCTTCGATCAGGTCGATCAGTTCGCCAAACTCCGGCGCCCCCGCGGTATCCGCGTTGCCGAGCGAGCTGATGTCGTAGCCGCTGCAGAAGTACTTGCCGGCGCCGGTGAAGCGCAGCACCAAAACGTCCTCCATCGCGTTGACAGAGTTGATATGCTCGCGCAGTACCTGCAAATCATGCGGACTGAGCCGATTAGCCATCTCGGGTCGCTCGAAAGTGATCGTTGCGACGTTTTTATCGATACTGAGCCGGGGTTCGCCTTGTTTTTGCATATAAGATTGATGTTTAGATATATTGAAATTGATTTTAGATATGCCCAAAGAGTCGTCAAATCGAGGTTTACCCGTGCAATCGCTCCAGGACAGGATCCGGGAGGCCATTGAGGAAGAGATCCACGCCGGCAAGCTGAAGCCGGGTTCGCAGCTGGACGAGCGCGCGCTGGCGGAGCAGTTCGACAGTTCCCGCACGCCGGTGCGCGAAGCCTTGCTGACGCTGGCGGCCCAAGGGCTGGTGACGATTGCCCCGCGCGCCGGGATCTTCGTGCACAAGGCGAGCGTGGCCGAGCTGGTGGCGATGTTCGAAACGCTGGCTGAGATGGAGGGCGTGGTGGCACGGCTGGCCACGCAGCGCATCAGCGAGCCCGGCAGGGCGGCGCTGGCGTCGGCATTCGAGCACGGGCGGGCCTATGTGGAGGCGGGCGACCACCCTGGCTATGTGGCATCCAATCGCGACTTCCACGATGTGCTCTACCACGCCTGCGCCAACCCATACCTGGCTGATCAGATCCGCATGCTGCGCCGGCGCCTGTCGATCTACTGGCGCCATCGCGGGCTGATCAATCCTGCTCGCGTGCCGGGTTCCTTCCAGGAACACGGCGTGATCGTGGCAGCCGTGCTCGACGGCAACGGGGACGCGGCTGCCGCGGCGATGCGCGCGCACATCTCGGCGGGCGGCAAGGCCATCGCCGACCTGGTGCTGCTGGCGCAGGAATCCTATGACGAATCCGCCGCTGGTTCGGGTACGCGATAACGGGGCGGCGAACGCGTCCGGGTGACAACTGGTAGCATCGCAAACAGCTTGTCCGGGCCGGCTGTGTGCCTACCCGACGACTCCGTATGGAGGGGGCGGCAAGCGCGCAAAAACGCTTGCAATAAGCAGCCGCCCCCGGTCTTCAACGCTCTCTTGCCGAGTGTCTGCAACGTGTCCGCCGAACCCTATTTCTACGAGCCCGCCAACGGGCATGGCCTGCCGCATGATCCCTTCAACGCCATCGTCGGGCCGCGCCCGATCGGCTGGATCTCCTCGCGCGGCAGCGACGGGATAGTCAATCTCGCGCCCTATAGCTTCTTCAACGCCTTCAACTACACGCCGCCCATCGTGGGTTTTTCCAGCATTGGCTACAAGGACAGCGTGCGCAATATCGAGCAGACCCGTGAGTTCTGCTGGAACCTGGCCACGCGGCCGCTGGCCGACGCCATGAACGCGAGCTGCGCGGCCGTGCCGCCGGAGGTCGACGAGTTCGAGCTAGCCGGGCTCACCCCGGTGGCCTCGCGCAGGGTCGCGGTGCCGCGCGTGGCGCAAAGCCCGGTCTCGTTCGAATGCAAGCTCACCCAGCTGGTCCAGCTCGAAGGCGTCGATGGCCACAAGGTGCCGACCTGGCTGGTGCTGGGCGAGGTGGTCGGCGTGCATGTGGACAAGGCGCTCCTGAAGGACGGCATCTATGACACAGCCGCAGCCCGGCCGATCCTGCGCGGCGGCGGCCCGGCCGACTACTTCGAGATCGGGCCCGAGGCGCTGTTCCGCATGCGGCGCCCGCGCTGAGCGCTTGCTGGGCGCTGTTGAGGGATTCCAGGCCGGCAGATTGCCGGCTTTTTCATACCTGCAAATTTCGCCTTGACAGACAGATCTGTCTACGAAAATAATGCAGACAGATCTGTATCATTTGCTGTTTGCCAAACGCGCTACAGGCCACCCTTTTGAATCCCGTTCTGTCGCAGCCAGGAGAAGTCGATGTCGTCCAACCCCGAAATCCGTCCGCCCGTGCCCCCGTTCACCCGTGAAACCGCCATCCAGAAGGTGCGCGGCGCCGAAGATGGCTGGAACAGCCGCGACCCCGAGCGCGTGGCGCTGGCCTACACCGTCGACAGCGCCTGGCGCAACCGCGCGGAGTTCGTGAACGGGCGCGAGGCCATCGTCGGCTTTCTGGCGCGCAAGTGGCAAAAGGAGCTGGACTATCGCCTGATCAAGGAACTGTGGGCCTTCGAAGACAACCGCATCGCGGTGCGGTTCGCGTACGAGTGGCATGACGATTCGGGTAACTGGTATCGCTCCTACGGCAACGAGAACTGGGAGTTCAACGAGGCCGGCCTGATGCAGCGCCGCTTTGCGTGCATCAACGATGCACCGATCAAGGAGGCCGACCGCAAATTCTTCTGGCCCCTGGGGCGCCGGCCGGACGATCACGCCAGCCTGAGCGATCTAGGCCTTTAAGCCACTCGGCCCGATCAGGGATAATCCCCCCACTTTTCGCAGCAAGGAACACTTCAGCCATGGCCACGCCTTCCGCCCGCGAGCGCATCCTGGATACCGCGGCCCGCCTGTTCTACCAGGATGGGCTGCGCGCGACCGGCATCGACAAGATCATCGCCGAGTCCGGCGTGGCCAAGATGTCCTTGTACCGGCATTTCGCGTCCAAGAACGAGTTGATCGCGGCCTTCCTCGACCGGCGCCACGAGAGCTGGATGGGCTGGTTCGAGCAGGACGTGGAAGCGCGTTTCACCGCCGGCCCTGGCTTGGAGGTGATCGCGGACGCGCTGGCCGACTGGTTCACCGGCGGGGATTTTCGTGGCTGCGCGTTTATCAATGCGGTGGCGGAGGCGGGCGCCTCCGGCGAGGGCACCCAGGTGGCGCAATCCGTGGCACACAAGGCGGAGCTGGCGGCCTTTATCGGTTCGCTGGCCAGGCGGCTTGGCCTGCCGGAGCCCGAGGCCATCGCTGAAGAGGCGATGCTTTGCGTGGAAGGCATGATCGTGCGGTACCAGATGACAGCCGATCCGGGCGTGGTCGATGCCGGGCGGCGCTTGCTGCGCCGGCTGCAACAAGCGCACTGAAGGGGCGGGTTGCCTCTAGCCCGCCTGGGCCACGCTTTGGGCCTGGCTCCTTTGCCCTTCGTCCGCGGCGATGGCCACCCGGTTGCGCCCGGACGCCTTCGCCTCGTATAGCGCTTCGTCACTTGCATTGAAGAAGACCCGCAGGCTTGCGAAACGTGCGCGGCCCTCTGCGATAGCCACACCGATGCTGACTGTGAGTACCTGGTTGGCGCTCCCCGCATTTGGGATCGCCAAGCTCTCGACTGCCGAGCGAATCTTCTCGGCCACGGCGATGGCACCTTCCACGCCTGTGTTGGGCAGCAGCACGGCGAATTCCTCGCCGCCATAGCGGGCGGCATAGTCGCCAGGCCTGCGGATATTGTCGGCAATGCAGCGGGCGACCGCGGCCAGCGCGTCGTCGCCGCCCGCGTGCCCGTAGCGGTCGTTGAAGCTCTTGAAATGATCGACATCGATCATGAGCAGGGACAAGGTTTGCTGGTTGCGCCATGCCCGGCGCCATTCGATGTCGGCGGCTTCATCCAGGGCGCGCCGGCTGCCGACACCGGTCAGGCCGTCCGTGTTGACCATGAGCCGCAGATGTTCTTCCATCGCCAGCCGGCGTCTGAACTGCTGGGCAATCAGCACCGAGAGGGCGATGAGCATGATGTCGAGGGCGAGGATCAGCCCGCCAAGCAGCCACGCCCTTTTGCGCCATTCCGCGTAAACGTCGTCAGTCGACAGGCCAACGACAACCATCAGCGGGAAGCCGGTAATGTGGCGGAAGTCATATAGCCGTTCAGTGCCATCCAGTGCGGCAATGCCGACATAGGATCCTTGCGAGGCTTGAGTAAGCGGAGCGAAGGACGGGCTGCTGGCAATGCTCTGCCCAATGGTGCCTGGGTTGTCCGGGCGGCGCATGAGAACGATGCCATCGTCCCGCAGCAGCGTGATGGTGCCCCCCGGGCCAAGCTTCGTCCCCTCGAAGAGCCGCCTGAAATAGTGGATGCGCAGCGTGCCGACGACGATGCCGGCAAAGCTGCCGTCGGCGTGCGACAACCTTCGGCTAAGGCCGATCGACTGGCCACCGTCCGTCATGCGAGGCTGGAACGGCTGGCTGAGATACAGCCCTGCAGTGGCCGAATCGCGATGCACCTTGAAGTAATCCCGGTCAGCGAGATTGACGGGACGCGCAGGGGTCGAGCGGGAGTCGAGCACGAGTTGGCCTTGCTCGTCCGTCACCAGCAGGGAGCCCACGTCCGTTGCGGTCGTGGAGCGGTCAAACAACACTAGCTGGCGGATGGCGGGAGGCAACCGGAGAATCTCGGGATCCTTGACGCCGTCGATCACCGAGTGCATCGACAGCTCATAGATTTCCAGATTGCGGGCGATATCGTGCTCCAGGATCAGCGAGAGATTGGCGGCCCCCTCTTGTGCGCGTGCAAACGCGTCCTGACGCATTTCAAAGAGCGCACAGCCTCCGATGGCGGCGATGGCAACAGCAAGCGCGACGCTGCTGGCCACGAAAAGATTGGGGGACTTGAAGTTCACTTTTTTGACGCCGGCCAAGGCTATCTGGGGTTTTTGTTTGGGATTGTCACTCCGCCCAAGCGCGAGCGCGCCGATTGTACTCGCTCAAATACACGTGCCCCGCACTGATCCTACTTCATCATGTTGCTCCTGGCCCAATGCCTTGGGAAACCTCGCGCCGGCGGGTTGCTTCTCGTGTCGGTGAGCGACTTCAGCACTTGGCAGATGCGCGCGCCGTCAACACGATGATGTTCTGCCCGGGCAGCGGTCGCGCGCTGCACGCGGGGCAAGTATAAATTCTGATAAGGGCCGGCGGGCGCCATCCCGAGCGCGTTGGGATAGTGGCGTAGCGTACAAAGTGCAGAGAAATCCCGGCGTAGGCTCAAAATGACAAAGGCCACGGGAGATTTGAGTTACCGGCGGGCGCACATACCGGCCCCGGCGTCGCTAGGTGCGACGCTGTGTCCCACCCGTATCGAACCGAATGAAACTGAAAGGGGCGGCCTTGGCAGCCGCGCGTCCCTATAATCAGCCACCCATTTTCTCGGCACCAAATGTCATTCGCACATCGGATTGTCTTGTGGCTCGCGTTGCTCGGCATGGCGCTGCACACGCCATGGCCGATGATGGCCCACGGGCAATCCGCCGAGGGAGTGATCGATCACACGATCTGCAGTGCAGGCGGGATCCCCGTCGTCTCCATAGACGATCAAACGTCCCCGAATAAGGACGCCCCCGGCGGCCACGAGAGCCTCAGCGATTCCCTGTGCTGCCTGGTCTGCGCGGATCTCGGCAACACCAATGCGATACCGCACGTACCGTTTGCCTTTCTGCCTCACCTCAGACAGCTTGGCTTCGCGCGGCCAGTGTTACAGCGGAATGCTTATCGGCCCCCGGGAGTTCTTCGCGCGACGGCCCGAGCGCCGCCCTTGGCATGAGTGGCTTTGCCTGACCACCCGCGCGCTCCACACAGCGCGCGCCCATGCCACGGGCGAATTACCGGTTCGCCCCCGTATTGCCCAGAACACCATGAATCCGATCCTTCGCGCCGGCACCGCAGGTGCCGCCTTGCTATGTCCCGCATTTGCGTTCGCGTGCGCAAGCTGCGGCTGCACCCTGAGTTCTGATTGGGACAGCCAGGGGTTCTATTCCGACTCCGGTCTGCGCCTCGACCTGCGCTATGACTACCTGAACCAATCCCAGTTGCGATCGGGCACGGGCGCGGTTAACCGCGCGGCCTATCCCATCCCGAACGACCGTGAGCTCGAGCAAGGCACAATCAACCGCTACACCACGCTCGGCATTGACTACAGCTTCAACTCGGACTGGGGCGTCAACGTCCAGGTGCCCTATGTGAGCCGGACCCACTCCACAATCTCGCCTGGAGACACCGATGTGTCGGGCTCGTCCGGCAACGGGCTGGGCGATGTCCGCGTGATCGGCCGCTACCAGGGGCTTCTGGAGACCAAGAACTTTGGCCTTCAGCTCGGCGTCAAGCTGCCAACCGGCGGGTTCCACCAGAATTTCAATTCGGGGCCATCGGCCGGCACCCCGCTCGACCGCGGCCTGCAATTCGGCACCGGCACCACCGACCTGATGGCGGGTGTCTACTACTACAGCCCGATCAGCCAGGATTTCGACGGTTTCGCCCAGGCGATGGTGCAGCTGCCGCTTGATTATCGGGAGCAGTACAAGCCGGGTATGTCCCTATCGGTGAACGCCGGGGTGCGATACGTGCACTTCGAGGCCGTCACTCCCCAGTTGCAGGTCAACACGCGGGTGGCCAAGCGCGACCTTGGCGACAATGCGGACACGGCGAACAGCGGCGGCACGCTGGTGTACCTGAGCCCGGGCGCCACGGTGAGCCTGAGCAAGCAGGTCAAGCTCTACGCCTTTATCCAGTTGCCGATCTACCAGCGTGTCAACGGGCTGCAACTCGCCCCGCGCTGGACGGGGACGATCGGCACCCGCTACGTCTTCTGATCCTGCTGATCCTGCCAGGCCGGCCGGGGCCACGGGGCCCGGCCGGCGATCCGACGGCCTACGGCCTGAGCAGCGGTACGACCTGCTTCTCCAGCAATTCCAGGTCGACGGTGGGCTCTGCATGCCAGCCGTCCCTGCGCAGAATGCCGTGCTGGTCGACCACGAATGTCACCGGGATGCGCCACAGGCGCCCGAAGCCCTTTACGTCGGCGTCGCCGACGAAGGCCAGCGGGAAGGTGTAGGACTTCATCACCGTCTGTGCTTCTGCCTGGTCGCTGGCCTTGTCGATGCTCACGGCAATCACATCCACGCCTTGCGCGTGATATTTTCGATAGAACTCCTCAAGCGCCGGCATTTCTTTACGGCATGGCGCGCACCAGGTCGCCCAGAAGTTGATGATCGTAACTCGGCCAGCCGCAACGGCCGGCGTGACGTGGTGACCGTTGGTGAGCTTGATATCGAAAGCCGGGACCGGCTCACCGACCTCCAGTCCGCCAGCCACGGCTGACATCGAGAACAAAGCACAAGTCAGAACCGAGAGCATGCGCATTTGATGGCACTCCAAAGCCATTTAGTAGTCCGCATTTTACTGCCGCAGGCAGATTCATAAACGCACCTCGCTGCGTCGCCCACCTCATCGCAGGCGGGGGGGCGCATGCGGATCGAGCAACGGCAGCAAATTGGGAAGTCCGTATTGTCGATTGTTGGGTAGGGGCGGCATTGGACAGGCGCTTGTGGCGCGGCCGCACAAGCAGCCGGTTTCGATAGGGGGGGCAGAAGAGTTTGAAGCCGGACTTGCGACGCGGTGCGAGAGCACCGGTATGGCAATACATGGCCGTAGCAAGCTTTGACGCCGCTGCCACTTGTGTTTCGCATGGCGAATACCGCGTTGCAGATGCGCGATTCACGCCCGGAACGGGTAGCGTGCAGCGGCGTTGATGCGTCATGCGCCGTAGTAGAAGGGGCTGCGCACGGCATCGATCCGCGGTTGCATGCTGGCGCTGGCCTGAGACTGGCCTTCAGCCTGCGGCGGCGTGCTTGCCGCGGCCCCCTTCGCTGCTGCGGCATCTTCCGCTGCCACCTTGGCTTCGGCCGCTTGAATGTCCTTGGGATAGGTCGCGTCGTCGCCACGGCTCGGCTGGTAGCCGGCCTGTTCCAGCCGGATCAGATCGGCGCGGACTTCGGCGCGGGTGAGGGGTGCCTGCTCGCTTTGCGCGAAGGACAGGGCCGGCGCTGCCAGGGCGCAGGACAGCAAGACAGTGCGAACGATGGCTTTCATGATGCGTTACCTCTTTCAGTTGGAATGCCCCGGTGTCGCTGGGGCCGTCGCGCTTTCATCGAGATAATGAAAGGCTGAAACCAGTATTGGTTTTGCACGGTGACCTCGACCTGACCATCTCATTACATTCCCGTCATGCACCGCTAGTGCCCCTAGTGCCGCTAGGGCCGCTTTTTTACGTTGGCCGCAGTGATCGATGGCCGCATTCCAGGAAGCCAGGGCCGCCGGTAACGCCGTCGAATCGATTACAGATTTGTCATTCAGGCGCGCCGCGCCAACGGCTATCATCCGAGCATGCAGGGCGCCCGGAGCGCGCCTTGCCGGCACTGGCTAGGCGAGGGCAGACATGAGAATTCTGGTGGTGGAGGACGAACCCAAGACTGGCGAGTACCTGCGCAAGGGGCTGACCGAATCGTCCTTCGTGGTCGACCTGGCGGTGACCGGCGCCGATGGCCTGCACCAGGCGCTGGACGCGGCGTACGACCTGGTCATCCTCGACGTGATGCTGCCCGGCATGAACGGCTGGGATGTGCTCAAGCAGCTGCGCGAGCACAAGGACACGCCGGTGCTGTTCCTGACCGCGCGCGATGAAGTGGAGGACCGTGTGCGCGGGCTGGAGCTGGGCGGCGACGACTATCTCGCCAAGCCCTTCGCCTTTGTCGAGCTGCTGGCGCGGGTGCGCACCTTGCTGCGGCGCGGCCCGGTGCGCGAGGCCGACCGCATCGAGATCGAAGACCTGGAGATCGACCTGATCCGCCACCGCGTGACGCGCGCCGGCCGGCGCATCGAGCTGACGCCGCGCGAGTTTTCCCTGCTGCATTTCCTGGCGCGCCGGCACACCGAGGTGCTGAGCCGCACACAGATCGCCTCCCATGTCTGGGACATGAATTTCGATAGCGATACCAATGTGGTGGATGTGGCGGTGCGCCGCCTGCGCGCCAAGATGGACGACGATTTCCAGCCTAAGCTGATCCACACCGTGCGCGGCATGGGCTATGTGCTGGAGTGCCGGGAAACCTGATGCGCAGGCTCTCGCTCACTGCCCGCCTGGCGCTCGCCTTTGGCCTGGTTGCCGCGATCGTGTTCGGCGGCGCGGGCGCTTACCTGTACGGCGCGCTGGCCACGCAGGTGATAGAGCGCGACGATGCGGAACTGCTGCGCAAGGCGGCGCGCGCGCGCACCGAGCTGATGGAGCAGGGTGCCCAGCCCAACAGCGACTGGCGGGAAGTGGCCGGCGTGGTGTCCGGCAACGACGAGTATGCGCTGGTGGTGCGCGCCCCCGGCGGCGCCGTGCTGCTTGCCGCCAATGCCGGAGAAGGGCTGCCCGCCGTGCAGCCGGTGGCGCCGGTGGCACCCGATGCGCAGCTCGGATTCGAAGCGATCCGCGCCTGGACCACGCAGCAGGGCTACCCGGTGCACGGCGTGCAGGTGTTGGTCCCCATCGGGCCCGGCGCGGGCGCCACCTCCACTTCCACCTCCACCACCACCCCGCAAACGCTGACCTTCACGCTCTACCAGACCGCCATCTCCCGCACCACGTTGCTGCGCGCATACCGCGCGAAACTGCTGCTGACGGGACTGCTGGGCACGCTGGGCGTGGCCGGGTTTGGCTACCTGGTGCTACGCGCCGGCATGGCGCCGCTGCGGCGCATCGCCGCCGGGGCATCGTCGGTCACGGTGCGGCGGCTCGAACTGCCGATCGACCCGGCGCAGCTGCCGCCCGAACTGGCGGAACTGGCTGCGGCCCTGCAACAGATGATGGACCGGTTGCGCGATGGGTTCGAACGTCTTTCCCAGTTTTCCGCGGACCTGGCGCACGACTTCCGCACGCCCATCGGCAACCTGCTCGGGCAGAGCCAGGTAGCGCTGTCGAGCGAGCGCAGCGCCGACGAATACCAGGCGCTGCTGGCGTCCAATATCGAGGAATACGAACGGCTCGCCCGCATGATCGAGAACATGTTGTTCCTCGCGCGGGCTGAGAACGCCCGCGTGGCGGTCAATCCGGCGCGCCTGGACCTGGCGCGCGAGCTGGGCGCGCTATCCGACTATTTCGAGGGACTGGCGGAGGCGAGCGGGGTGGCGATCGCGGTGGATGGCGGGGGCGCCGTGCTGGCCGATCCGCTGCTGCTGCGGCGCGCGGTCAGCAACCTGGTGGCCAATGCCATCCGCTACACGCCCGCCGGGCAAACGGTGGTGATGGCGGCGCGCACAGGTCCCGCAGGCAGCAGTATCGAAGTGCGCAACCCCGGGGCCGGCATCGCGCCGGAACACCTGCCCAGGCTGTTCGATCGCTTCTTTCGCGGCGATCCCGCCCGTACCAACTCGGGAGAGTCGGCGGGCATAGGCCTGGCCATCGTGAAGTCCATCATGGACTTGCACCATGGGCACGTTGAGGTGGAATCCGAAGTCGGGGGAACCACGGTCTTCAGGCTACTGTTTCCGGCGAGCATGGCAGATCCTGCGTCGTAGGATGTCGTTGCCGGTGTTACTGCCGCAGCGACGTGATCAGCCGGATGCCGAGCAGCGCCATCACGCCGCCGGCCGCGCGATCCAGCCACAGCTTGAAGCGCAGGTAGAAGGCGCGCGGCCCCGCCGACGACAGCGCGATCGCCACGATGGCGTACCAGCCCGTCTCGATGGCAAAGACCATCAGCGGCAGCGCCAGCAGTAGCGGCGCCGGCACCTGGGCGGGCAATAGCGCGGCAACCACGCTGGCGTAGACCACCGCCGTCTTGGGGTTGCTCAATTGCGTGGCGAAGCCGCTCAGCAAGGCGCGGCCGCGCCCCGGGGCGGGCGATCCACCGCCTGCCGGCGCGCCGGCAGCCATCGCTAGGGGCGCGCTGGCGCCGAAAGCCAGCGCCGATAGCCAACGTCGATAGGCCCGCTCAGTCAGTGCCGAACCCCGCCCCGCTCAGCGCCGCAATCGTCTGCACCAGCTCCTCGCGCAGTGTCGCCACGAGTTGCGCTGCCGGCAGGGCGCGCGCCAGTGGCGCGGCTTGCCCGGCCCATTGCGCGGCGTAGTCCGCATTGCCGCGCGCCTTGGCCGCCGCATGCAGCGCCTTGCCGGCGTCATAGGTGATGGGGTAATCGGGGATCGCCGGGCGGTCCGCCGCCTCGCCCAGCTCGGTCAGCCGGTTGACGAAGCCGCGCGCGGCCCGGCCGGAAATGGCGCGGGTCAGCGTGGTGCTGGCCGGCGGGTCCGCCAGCAGTGCGGCGCGGTAGGGCGCGTCGGCCACGGTCTCCGGGCAGGCGACGAAGGCGGTGCCGAGCTGCGCGGCCTGCGCGCCCAGCGCCAGCGCCGCGGCAATGCCGGCGCCGTCCATGATGCCGCCGGCGGCGATCACGGGCACGCTGGTGTTGCGGACCAGCAGCCGTACCAGCGCCAGGGTGCCGAGGCCTTCGTCATGCCCCTGCGGCTTGAACGTGCCGCGGTGGCCGCCGGCTTCCACGCCCTGGGCCACGATGGCATCGACGCCGGCATCGGCGATCTGCCGCGCTTCGTCCAGGCTGGTGGCCGTGGCCATCAGGAAGATGCCGGCTGCGTGCAGCGCGTCGATCCGGGCCTGCGCCGGCAAGCCGAAATGGAAGCTCACTACCGCGGGCCGCTCTTCCAGCAGCATCGCGAACATGGCATCGTCGGCGACAAAGCTGGTGTAGATCTCGCGCAGGGCGGCGGGCGGCGTGGCGCCGAATTCGGCGAAGCTCGGCGCCAGGTAGGCCAGCCATTGCGCCTCGCGCGCCGGGTTTGCGACGGCGGGAGCATGGCAGAACAGGTTGATGTTGAAGGGCTTGTCCGTCAGCGCGCGGGTCTCGCGGATGGTCTTGCGAGCGCCGTCGGCGTCCATGGCGCCGACGCCGAGCGAGCCCAGGCCGCCGGCATTCGACACGGCCGCGGCAAGCGCCGGCGTGCCGACGCCTGCCATTGGGGCCTGGATGATCGGGGCGGCTAGGCCGAGCCGGGAGAGCAGCGTACGCGGTTGCGTGGCGTGGATGGGGTTGGTCATTGACGGTTTCCTCGTTGAGGGGTGGGTTCTGTGCCGCGCGCCGGGCATGCGATGGCCTTCACAGGAAGCACAAGGCGGCAGAGGCCAGCAACGCGACAGCGGCGGCGGCAAGCGGGCCGCTGAAGCTATGGCTGTGCGCCATCAGCGCATCGGATACCAGCGGGCCGGCGATCTGGCCTACGCCATAGGCGGCGGTCATGATGGCAAGCAGGTTGAATGTCACGCGGTGTGCCACGCGCTTTGCGGCGGGCATGGCGATGGTCACGGTGCCCACGAAGGTGCCGCCCACCAGCAGCGCGCTAGCCAGGTAGGCCACGGCCGCGTGGCTGAGCGCGGGCAGGATCACGCCCACCGCCTGCACCAGCAGGTTGAGCGCAAGCGCGCGCCGCGTGCCGAGGCGGCCGTGCAGCGCATGCCAGAGAAAACACGAAGGTGCCGCGCCAAGGCCGAAGGCGGCCCAGATATGGATGGGATCGATGTGGCCGAGCGCGTCGCGCACAAAGAGCGGCAGGTAGGTTGCCGTGACGATGTAGCCGAATCCCGCCAGCCCGTAGCTGGCCACCAGCGGCCAGGGCCCCGGGCCGCTGGCATTGGCCTCGCCCGTGGCACTGGCAACGCCATGCGGCTGGTGTGCTTGCACGCGGCCCCCAAGATACGGCCATGCCAGCAGGCTAAGCACGGCGGCGCCGCCGCCTATCGCGATCCACAGCAAAGGGCTGTGCCAGCCCGCCAGGTTGCCGGCGGCGATCAGTTCGGCGGACAGCAGGATGCCGGCACCAACCCCCGAGAACAACAGTGGCGCGCCATGCGGATGGCCGACCACCTGGAACAGCCACACGGACGCGCAGATCAGTGCGATGGCACTGAGCACGCCCGCCAGGAAGCGCACGCCGATAAAGAACCAGGGGGCGGCCGGCACTGCCAGCGCCACCAGGCACAAGGCGGTGCCGAAAAGGGCGATGCGGCAAAAGCGCGGCGCAACGCGCTGCGACATGCGGGTGACCGCGAGGGCGCCCACGAGATAGCCCGCATAGTTGGCGGACGCGGCCAGCGAGCCGGCGCTGACGCTCAGCAGGCCGTCGCGCACCATCAGCGGATACATGCCGGTGAACGCGAAGCGTCCGAAGCCCATGCCCACCGCCAGCACCAGCGCGGCGGCCAGCGATGGCATCCAGGGCGCCATGGCATTGCCCAAAGACTGCGGCGCTGCTGTGACGTTGCGGGTCCTAGCCATGCTGCAGCTCCGTCAAAAACGCCTCGTATGCCGAGGTGGCAAAACCCGAACGGCGCACCAGCAAGGTGTGCGCGGTACGCACTGGCACGGCTTGCAGGCCTGCGGCATCGGGGTGCAGCGCCAGCAGCGACCTTGGCAGGATGGCCACGGCCGAGCCCGCCGTCACGCAGGCCAGGATCGCGTGGTAAGACGCCAGTTCCAGCACGTTCAGCGTCAGCCGGGGGCCCTCGCCGCTGGCGAGCCAGGCCTCGGCGCACAGGCGGTACGTACAGCCGCGCGAGAACGTAGCCAGGCTGCGCAGCTTGATGTCCTGCGGCGTGCGCACCGGCGGATGGCTGTGCGGCAGCACCAGCAGCAGTTCTTCGGAGAACAGGAACGTGCCTTCCAGGCCCGGGCCGAGCACGTCCATGTCCAGCGTGTCCGGCGCGCCTTCGGATGGATGGGCCACCACGGCGCAGTCGATGCGATGCGCCAGCAGTGCGTCGATCAGGGCTTGCGTGGTGCCGGTCTGGATCTCGATCCGCACATCCGGCCATTTGCCGTGATAGCGCGCCAGCGGGCGGGGCAGCCGGCTGGCGGCCGAGCTTTCCATGCTGCCCACGCGCAGCGTGCCCGAGGGCACCTCGCTGCGCATGGATTGGCGGGCCTCCTCGGCCAGCGCCAGCAGCCGCTCGGTGTAGCCCAGGAAGCGCTGGCCTTCCGGCGTCAGGGTCATGCGCTTGCTGTCGCGCAGGAACAGGACGACGCCGAGCTCCTCTTCGAGCTGCTTGACGCGCGTGGTGACATTCGACTGCACGCGGTCCAGGGTCTTGGCGGCCCGCGTGACGCTTTCTTCAAGCGCAACGGCCCGGAAAATCTCAAGTTCGGCCAGATCCACGGCAATCCTTTGGTTGAAATTTGTTCTTGAAACGAGAACAAATTTCAGATAACTATCATATATAAGGATTGATAAGTCAAGGAAGCCCTGAGGCCAGCAGGGTCGGCGGGCCGGGAAAGATTGGGGCGTGGCCTGCCGTTCAGCGGCGCTTGCGGCCTGGGGACGGCGCCGGGCGATAGCGGGCGCGCAGGGTTTCCAGAAGCATGGGCAGTGCCGGGGCAGGATTGCCTGCCGCATAGACCACCGCCACGCCGATGCGCAGGTCCGCCTGCTCCTTGAGTTCCTTGTAGACCACACCGGCTCGCTCCATCGCTTGCAGGGAGGACGGCACCAGCGCCACGCCCTGGCCGTCGGCGATCAGGCCCAGCAGCACATGGTGGTCCGCCGGCTCCGGCACGCGCGGCGGCGCAAAGCCGAGCGCGCGGAAGACGGCCTCGTAGTGGTCGAAATAGGCAGGGTTGAGCTTGCGCTGGGACCAGAACAGCGGATCGTCTTGCAACTCCAGCAGTGAAAGGCGCTTGCGCCTGGCCAGCCGGTGGGTGGCCGGCAACGCCGCCACCAGCGGATCGTCGAACAGGCGCTCCACCACCAGCTCGCCGGTGGCCGACGGCAGGCCGATCAGCGCTGCGTCCAGGGCGCCGCGGCGCAGGTCGGCGATGGACTGCTGCGAGATCTGGCGTTTTTGCAGCAGCCGGACCTCCGGCGCCTGCGCCTGCAATGCCGGCGCGAGCCAGGTGAACAGGGCGGCATCGAACACGGTGGTGATGCCCAGGCGCAGCCCGCTGTTGCGCGTGGCGCGCTGCCGGGCCCGGGCGAGCAGGGCATCGGCGCTGGCCAGCAGCTCGCGCGCCTCGGGCAGCAGGCGGCTGCCCGCCGGGGTCAGCGCCACGCCATTGCGATCTCGCTCGAACAGGCGCGCGCCGATGGTTTCCTCCAGCGCCTGGATTTGCCGCGTCAGCGGCGGCTGCGTGATCGACAATCGTTCTGCCGCGCGGCGAAAGCTCAGTTCATCCGCAACGGCGACAAAGTACTGCAACTGCCAGAGTTCCAGGCGGGTCTGCATCGGGAGGCCGGGTTGTCTTGTGATACGCCAAAGGTATCACGCCGAAGGCATTGGCGGCATGCGAGCGTGCTGGCTAAGCTTGCCTCACTGTCAACCCAACGCATAAAAGGAAGCCGCATGAACACGCAAACCATGGCGCTCGGCCGCGCCCAGCTCGCCGCCATCGAACAAACGACCGAGCCCTCCATCCTCGATGCACTGCGGGACATCGCCCCCGACCTGGCGAGCCTGGCGATCGGCTTCGTGTACGGCGAGATTTATCCGCGCCCCGGGCTCGACCTGCGGCAAAGGCAGCTCGTGACCGTCGCCGCGCTTGCGGCGATGGGCGGGCTGGAGCCGCAACTCAATTTCCATCTGGCGGGCGCATTGCACGCCGGCTGCACGCCGGATGAACTGGTGGAGCTGATGAACCATCTCGTGGTGTATGCCGGGTTTCCGGCGGCGCTCAACGGTGTGGCCGCCTGCAAGGCGGTCTTCGCGAAAGAAGGTGTTAGCGTCAATGCCGACACTCAGGCGCCGGCGCTCGTGCCCGCCGGTTCGCGCTTCGATACGGGCCTTGCCAGCCTGCGCGAGATCGATGGAGAAGCGGGCGAGCGCGTGCTGGCGTCGCTCAAGGACATAGCGCCCGACCTCGGCCGCTACATCATCGAGTTTGCCTTTGGCGATATCTACACCCGGCCCGGGCTTGACCTGGTCTCTCGCGAACTGGTGACGGTGGCCGCGCTGACGGCGCTGGGCTCGGCCACGCCGCAGCTCAAGGTGCATATGCACGGCTTGCTGAACGTGGGCGGCACGCAGGAGCAGATGGTGGAGGCCATCATCCATCTCGCGGCCTATGCGGGGTTTCCGCGCGCCGTCAACGCGGCGCTGGCAGCAAAGGACGTGGTGGCCGAGCGCGCGCAGAGCCGGCATTGAGGGTGCGGACTGCCTCAGGGCTGCCTCAGAGCGGCGGCAGATCGATCTCGTCACGGAAGCGTTCCGCCGCCCATTCGATGAAAACCCGAACCTTTGCCGTCAGGTGCCGGTTGCGCGGATACAGCGCCACGATCGGCAATGTCCCCGCATTCCAGTGCGGCAGCACCGGTACCAGGCGACCACTGGCCAGGTGCTCGCGCAGCACGCGGTTGGCCGGGCTTTGCATCAGGCCCATGCCGGCCACGGCGGCGGCAATGTACGTGTCGGTATCGTTCGCGGCCACCCAGTGCGGCCGGGTGATTTCATAAGCCTCGTCCCCGCGCCGGAAGTCGAAGGGAAACACGCGCCCGGTCTTGGCCGAGAAGAAGTTCACGAAGCGATGCTGCTCAAGGTCTGCCAGCGTGGCTGGCGTGCCGTGGCGCTGCAGGTAGTCCGGGGCGGCGCAGGTCACCACCGCCATCGCGCCCAGGTGCCGCGCGACCAGGCTTTCGTCATGCACCAGACCGCCGCGAATCACGCAATCCACGCCCTCGGCAATCAGGTCCACCGGGCGGTCCGAGCTGCCAAGCTCCAGCACCACCTGCGGGTAGCGGCGGAAGAAGTCCGGCAGCGCAGGCGCGATCACGTGGCGGCCGGTGGCGGCCGACACGTCCACGCGCAGGCGTCCCGCCGGCGTCACCACCGCATGGCCCAGTGCGGCTTCCAGTTCATTCATTTCCTGCAGCATGGCAACGGCCCGCTGGTGGTAAAGCATGCCGTCGTCGGTCAGGCTCAGGCGCCGCGTGGTGCGATGCAGGAGGCGCGCGCCAAGATGCGTTTCCAGGTCCTGGATGATGGTGGTGACGCGCCCCTTGGGCAGGTGCAGCGCCGTGGCGGCGCGGGAGAAGCTGGCCAGCTCCACCACCCGGACGAAGACTTCCATGGATTTGAAACGGTCGATACTCATCGTGGTGAGGGCGGTGGCGTAACAGATTGTTCTTTTTATCGGGAACAGTAATTTACAGAAATGATAGTTTATTCGCCTTTATCCGCACAATAAACTCACTCCATCGCTTAACCGATCGAAGGAGCTCGAAATGACCCAATCCCAAGACATGGCTTTCACCGCCCTCGGCACGCAGGGCCCGCAACAGGTTTCCGCCCTCGGCCTTGGCTGCATGGGCATGTCCGATTTCTACGGCGCCAGCGACGAGTCACAGAGCATCTCGACCATCCATGCGGCGCTGGATGCCGGCATCAACCTGCTGGATACCGGGGATTTCTACGGCGCGGGCCATAACGAGATGCTGATCGGCCGGGCGCTGAAAGGCCGGCGCGACCAGGCGCTGATCTCGGTCAAGTACGGCGCGCTGCGCGCGCCCGACCACGGCTGGCTCGGCATGGACGGCCGTCCCGTGGCGGTGAAGAACTTCGCCGCCTACAGCCTGCAGCGCCTAGGTACCGACCACATCGATATCTACCGCCTCGCCCGGCACGATCCCGCAGTGCCCGTGGAAGACACCATCGGCGCGGTCGCCGACCTGGTCAAGGCGGGCTATGTGCGTCATATCGGCTTGTCCGAGGTCGGCCCGGAGATCATCGCGCGCGCCCACAAGGTGCATCCCATCAGCGACCTGCAAATCGAGTACTCGCTGCTAAGCCGCGGCCCGGAAGCCAGGATTTTTCCGCTGCTAAAGACGCTCGGCATCGGAGTGACCGCCTATGGCGTGCTGTCGCGTGGGCTGCTAGGCGGCTCCAAGCCCAAGGGGCCGGCCGATTTTCGTAGCCACCTGCCGCGCTTCAGCGGAGAAAACCTGAACCGCAACCAGCAGTTGGTGGCCGCGCTCGGCCAGGTGGCGCAAGGGCTGGGCGCCACCAGTGTGCAGGTGGCGATTGCGTGGGCGCTGGCCAAGGGCCGCGAGCTGGGCCTGCAACTGGTGCCGCTGATCGGCTCGCGCACGCTGGCGCAGCTCGACGGCGCGCTGGGTGCGCTAAGGCTGACGTTATCCGCGGCGGACATGGCGCTGATCGAGCAAGCCGTGCCGCAGCAGGCAGTGGCCGGCACCCGCTACGGCGAGGAGCAGATGGCGTTTCTCGACAGCGAGCGTTGAGGGACGGTTCCGGCGCAACCCGCAGGAACGAGCTAGCATTCAATAGAATCCGGCAAGACAACGGCGCCTGCCGGGCGCTACGCGTGATGATTCCGGCCAGGCACGGCACGATCGTGAATGTGGGCTTGTATGCCTGCGGGGTGGCGCTGCCCACCATTGCCGCTTGCGCCGCGTCCAAGGGCGCGGTGGCGCAGCGCACGCGCGTGCTGGCCGCCGAAGCCGGCGAATACGGGATTCGCGTCAACGCGGTGGGGCCTGGCGAGATCGTCACCGGCATCCTCCTTGATGAGCAGATGCCCAACGGCCGCGAGTTCCTCATCGAACTTGGCAAGTCCAGCTTGCTGGCGCGCGGCGCAGCCGGGGGAGATTGCCGAAGTCATCCTGTATCTCGCCCCGGACAAGGCGAGCGCTATCACCGGCGCGCTGGTCATGGCCGATGGCGGCCACACGGCGGTCCGAGCGGGCCGCAGCGCGCTGCCCGGGCCGGCGCGGCGCGGGCACACGCCGCGGGACTAATGCGGATTCTGGTATTGCGAGGGTTGGGTCGGCACGGGTTGCTGCTGCGAATGCCGCTGCGCCGCCGGTGCCGACCGCGCCAGGAGCGCACGGATCGACGCAAGGTAGCGGTCTCCAACCTCCCGGCTGGCCCGGCTCGACTGGGCGCACAGGGTGCGGCGGGCCGGTGGCGTGACATTCAGGCTGCGGCAGATCGTTGACAGGTATGGCTTGCGGTCTCCCGCCAGCCGCTGCGCCGCGGCTTGCACCGCCGCGTCGCCTACGCGTTCGCGCAGCCAGGCCAGGACCTGCCTGTCGTATTCGTTCTGTACCCGGACCAGGTGTTCCATGATCGGCTCCCGTAGATACTGTTCATCCATACAGTTACTGTAAATATATACAGTAATCCGGGTTTTTCAAGGACGAGATACGGGCGCAGCGTGTCCTGGCGAGCCGGATTGGCTCGCGTGCGCCATTTCAGGCTATCGGCGGCTTGTGGGGCAGGACTCGCAACGAATGCACGCATTCGTAACCGGCGAGGGAAAACCCTCCTTTTCCGGATCGAAGTCCGTCTTCTAAAATCTGTCCATATTGTAGTCATGATATCCACAATATGGACAACGGCATGCCACTCGATACACCTGACACTGAACCGCTTACTCCATACCAATTTCCCAACCCGAGGGATGCGCGGCCTGAAATCGTCGTGCCGCACGCCATCCCCGCTGACGAGCGCCTGTGGGTGCCGCAGGCGGAAAACGTCTGGTTTCGTCCGCTGTGCCTGAATGCGAGCCAAGGCTATTGGATGAACCTGCTGCGCGTGCGCAAGTCCGGGGTCCTAAGCCGCCATCGTCATCCGCAGGCTGTCCACGGGTTCGTTCTCAAGGGCCGTTGGAAATATCTCGAGCACGACTGGGAAGCGACGGAAGGCAGCTATGTCTTTGAGCCGCCGGGCGAGACGCACACGCTGTACGTGCCACCCGACGTGGAAGAGATGATCACGTACTTCCAAGTCAACGGGGTCATGTACTACACGGATCCATGGGGGAAAGGCATGGGCTACGAAGACGTGTTCACCAAGATCGAATTGTGTCGAAAGCACTTTGAGGCGATCGGCCTGGGGGCCGACTACGTCGAGCAATTCATTCGGTAGCGATGAAGCAATCTCGTGCGCACTACGATTTTCAGGAAAGCGTGATCGTCATCACTGGCGGCGCGGCCGGCATCGGCGCCGAGGCTGCCGCGCTATCGGGGTATGCGGGTCCGACTGGTATCGCAGCAAACCAAGATCATCCTAAAAGAGCAATGGAGACAAGTCCTGTGAAAAAAATCGCCTTTCGCTTCTATTGTGGACTTCACTTGGGAGTGGCGCTGCTGGGCAGCGCTGCCACCCTGGCTCACGCGCAGAGCACTGCCTATCCCACTCACGCTATCGAGTTGGTGGTGCCCTTCCAGGCGGGTGGCGGAACGGATGCGTTGGCACGAGCGTTTGTGGAATCTTCGCGAAAACACCTGCCGCAGAACGTGATTGTGGTGAACAAGCCTGGCGCAAGCGGGGCGATCGGCTGGGCGGAGGTGGCCAACGCGAAGCCCGATGGCTACAAGCTGTCCCTTCTGACGGCCGACATCACGATTGTTCCGCACCTTGGGCTGACCAAGCTCACATACGAAAACCTCACGCCGGTTGCGCGACTGAACGCCGACCCTTCAGCAATCACCGTGCGCAGCGATTCACCCTACACGACCGTGGAGGCGTTCCTCGATGCTGCCCGAAAGGATCCGGGCGCGATCCGGGTCGGGAATGCCGGCAATGGATCGATCTGGCACCTCGCCGCAGCCGCGCTTGAAGACAAGACCGGCACCAGGTTCAATCACATTCCTTTCCAGGGCGGGAATCCCGCGGTCCTCGCCTTGCTGGGTGGCCATATCGACGCGGTGACAGTGAGTCCCGCTGAAGTCTATCCCTATGTAGCCGCTGGCAAGCTGAAGACGCTGGCGGTCATGTCCGACAAGCGAGTGAAGGGCTTTGAGGCCGTGCCGACGTTGAAGGAAAGCAAGGTGGACTTGTCCATTGGCACCTGGCGCGGCGTTGCCGTGCCGCTTAACACACCGCCAGAAGTGGTGAGCGTGCTTCGCGAATCGATCGCCAAGACCGTCCGGGAGCCCGCGCTCAGGGACATGATGGATAAGCAGAACCTGGGCTTTTCCTATGCGGACCAGGACGAGTTCAGGGCCGCGATCGCGAAGGACAACGCTTACTTCAAATCCCTGATCGGCAAGATCGGCCTGCACCAGTGACTTTCAAACAGCGGCAGGGCGCTGGGTTGACTGCTGCCCGCCACAGCTTTCGTTCGGATCATCATGACTTTTCAGCCTGACCTCTTCAAGGGCAAGCATGCCCTTGTCACCGGTGCGACCCAGGGCATTGGTGCCGCAGTGGCCAATGTCCTTGCTTCGCTCGGTGCCAGCGTTACAGCAGTTGGTATCGATCAAGGTGACGGCTCGCTAGACGCCCGCGTTGACGTCACCCTCGCGGACGTGAGCAACGACGCCGATGTTGCTGCACTATTCCGGAAACTGGCCACGTTGGACATCCTGGTGAATTGTGCCGGCATTATTCGTCGCGGCGCGGAGCATGACGTGGCGGTGTTTGAGCAGGTTGTCGCGGTGAATCTGACCGGCACGATGCGTATTTGCAGCGGCGCCCGTCCCTTGTTGGCTGCGCGGCGCGGCGTCATCGTGAATACGGCTTCGATGCTCAGCTTCTTCGGGGGCGCATTGGTCCCGGGATATGCCGCCAGCAAGGGGGGCATTGCGCAGCTGACAAAGTCGCTTGCATTGGCCTATGCTTCTGACGGCATTCGTGTGAACGCCGTCGCGCCAGGATGGATCGCCACGCCGCTTACTCAGGCGCTGCAGGAAGACCAGGCGCGCAGCGGCTCCATATTGCAGCGCACGCCGCTGGGTCGCTGGGGCCAGCCCGAGGACATCGCAGACGCTGTGGCCTTCCTTTGCGCTCCCGCGTCCGCCTTCATTACAGGGGTCATCCTGCCGGTCGACGGCGGCTACCTGGCTGCCTGAGCGTGCAACGCGGTGCGGGACGCCGGATGTCCGATCCATTTTGCAAAGGGAAGGAATAATGAGTGACGTAATCCATGAACGCCAAGAGGTGGATCGCGATGCCACGCTGTTTTTTTTCCTGGCGGTGCGGTCATGAACGCGATCGATGCAGCACGGGTGATCGCGCTGGATTGGGGCACGTCATCCCTGCGCGCTTTCTTGCTCGGCGATCAAGGGATCGTGCTCGAGCAACGCGCGGCCCCGCTGGGTGTCATGCACGTCCCGCCAGGCGGCTTTCCCGATGCCTTCGAACAGGTCGCGGGAGACTGGCGGCGGGCTGCACCGGGCTTGCCCGCGATCGCATCCGGGATGGTCGGCAGCACGCAAGGCTGGCGAGAAGCGCCCTACTGTGAAGGGGCCGCTGGCCCGGCTCAAATGGCAGCCGGCTTGCTGGAGATCCCCTTAGAGGATGGCGGCTCGGTGCATATCGTGCCCGGTATCTCGATTGACGGACCACGACCTGAGGTCATGCGCGGGGAAGAGACGCAGATTTTCGGTGCATTGGCATTGCGCCCGGCACTACGTGACGGCGTTCGGTTGCTACTCCCCGGTACACATAGCAAGTGGGTCGATTTGTCCGACGGTTGCATTGCCGGATTTCAGACCTTCATGACCGGTGAGCTGTTCGCGATACTGCGCGATCATTCGATACTCGGGCGATTTGCGCGGGAAGGCGCTGCCAGGACATTGTCAGACGAAGCCGCATTCGACGACGGTGTGGCTTCAGCACGGGAAAGCAAGGATGGCATCGCTCCTCTCTTGTTCTCGGCGCGCGCACGTGTGCTGCTCGGCGCGTTGCCGGGATCTGCCAGTCTTGACTATCTGTCCGGCTTGCTGATCGGCGACGAGTTACGCTGCGCCCTGGCCATGTCAACGCCGCGCATCGCGATGATTGGTGAGGCCCGATTGGGTGCTCGCTATCGTAGGGCACTGGCGGGCTTTGGCATCCACGACGTTCCCGAGATAGATGGGGCGGCGCCGGCCGGGCTCTGGTGCATCGCAAGCGAGGCAGGACTCATCGGCACAGTGCACATCTAGCTCACATCTAGCGTCAACAACGGGTAGCGCACCATGATGCAACCATTTCTCGATCGATTTCCCCTTGTCGCGATCCTGCGGGGTGTCACGCCCGATGAAGTCGTTCCGATCGGTCAGGTCCTCGTCGCGAATGGCTTCACGATCATCGAGGTGCCGCTTAACTCGCCCGAGCCGATTGAGAGCATTCGCCGCCTCGCGCAGGCGTTGGGTCCCGATATTCTGGTTGGTGCCGGTACCGTGACCCAAGCTGACCAGGTAGGGGTGATCGGCAGGGCTGGTGGACGCCTGGTGGTCATGCCGCACAGCGACGCCGAGATCGTGCGCGCGGCCAAGGCTGCGGGCATGGCTTGTGCGCCAGGCGTTGCGACACCGACGGAGGGGTTCGCGGCATTGAAGAATGGCGCCGACGCATTGAAGCTTTTTCCGGCCGAGGCCATGACGCCTGCAGTGCTAAGGGCGTGGTCCACTGTGTTCCCCGAAGGAACCCGGTTCCTCCCGGTAGGTGGCATTACGCCGCAAGCGATGGAGCCATATATCGCGGCTGGAGCCACGGGTTTCGGCCTTGGATCCGCGCTCTACAAGCCAGGATTCGATGCCCGCACCGTGGGCGAGCGTGCTGCTGCGTTTGCTGCCGCATGGACTCGATTCAAAGATACCGGGCCAACGGCACGTTGATACGCCGCGGGTGGTGCCAGCCCGCTCGCGATCTGTTGCAAGAGCCACCTGGGACGTCACATCGGTGAGCGCGAAGGCAGCTGCCTGGTAGCCACGGGCAGCCTCTCGCATGCTTTGCCCGGTATCAAATCGGTGATAATGGCTATCCTTCGGACCTCTGGCTTCCTGTTCTTCCCATGCCGAATTCCTTGCCTCGCGAGAGCGATTCGACCACCAAGGTGGCCGGCACGGCTGCTTTCTCGAAGTTCATGCTGGTATTGCAGTACGTGGCTGATGCCGACGAGCCCATGACCATCGCCGCACTGGCCAGATTGAGCGGTTATCCCCGCCCGACCGTCCACCGGATCGTGGCTGCCCTGGTAGCGGAAGGCATGCTCTGCGAGAGCGGTCGCGACGGCACGCTCGCGCTTGGGCCGCGGCTGATGCAACTGGCCAGCCGGAGCTGGTCACGCTCCGACCTGCGCCTGGCGGCAGTCGATGCCCTGAAGACCTTGCGCGATATCACCGGCGAAACAGTGCACCTGGCGGTACCTGACGGTGTCACCATGATCTATATCGAGAAACTCGAAAGCACAAGCGCGGTTCGCATGGCATCGCGCATTGGCACGGCCGTCTCGATGCATTCGACGGCGGTCGGAAAGGCATATATGTCGATGCTGGACAACGTTGGTCGCCAGGGCTTGCTGCAAAATTTATCCCTGCATCGCTACACCGCCAACACGGTGACCAGTCTGGACGCATTGAAAGCGCAGCTGGAGACGTTTCGAAGCCAGGGTTGGTCGGTGGATGATGAGGAGAACGAGGCAGGCATCTATTGTTTCGGCGCTCCCATACTGGGCCACCGAGGACAGCCGATTGCGGCCGTGAGCGTTAGCACCCTGCGTTTTCGGCAAGATCCCGATCCCATAAAGGCATACGTCGAACCGCTATTGGAAGCATGTCGCGTGATCGGAAGCAGGGTGGCGGAAACGCCGGCGTTGGCAGCTTCGCGCGAACTGTAGCGAGGCAGGGCGGCAGGTTCTTATCCGGGGCCTTCGGCCGGGGTGGTGTGGTCTCGTGAGACAGGACATTCGGTTTCAGATCGAGCCGGTGCGTCTACAACACCATGCAGGCAGCGGCGCCTGCGCCCGGACGCTGGGGCACGCGGCCGTGCCCGGCGGCCCGCGTTCCGTGACGGCGGCGCTGGTTCGCCGGCAGGTCTTTCTCCAGGACCTCGTCGGGTGCGTCCGTGCCTGGTCTTGCAGCACGGTCGTCGCGGAACGCCGGGTGGTGTTTTTCCACCCAGCGTGCCCCTCGCCATAGCGCGAAGATGAACGCGATTGCGTAGCTGCAGTAAATGATGATTAACACAGGCACCTCGCTGCGCGCCCTGTTGGGGGCGAGTGGTTCAGGAAGGTGCGAGTATGCGCAAGATCACAGTCGGCGCGATATCACTCAATAGTAGGGGGGCTGGGCTCGCACTTGCCGCAAAGCCAGGCGGGTGGCCGACCTCGGGCAAATGATGGCACCGGGGGGCGAGACAATTGTTTGCAGTTGTCCAGGCCAGGTGCCATGCGTATCGATGCGGCGCAGCACATTGCGCCGCGCCGCCACTTTTCTACGCCCCCCGGCCCGCCCGGTGGCTCGCGCCCATCCGGCATGCCAGGTCAAAGGCATTGGACATGGCGGCGCCGTTGGCATTGCCGAGGCCGACGATGTCGTAGGCGGTGCCATGAGCCGGCGTGGTCACGGGGATGGGCAGGCCGCCCTCCACGGTGACGCCTACCTCGAACCCCAACAGCTTGGTCGCGATCTGCCCCTGGTCGTGGTACATGGTGACGATGCCGTCCAGGTGGCCGTTGCGGGCCCGCACAAAGATGGTGTCGGCGGGATAGGGGCCTTCGGCGGGATAGCCGGCGGTGCGCGCCTGCTCGATGCCGGGGGCGATGATGTCGCCCTCCTCGCTGCCATAGTTGCCGTTGTCGCCGTTATGCGGGTTCAACCCGCAAACGCCGATGCGCGGCGCGGAATTGCCAGCGGCCTTCAAGGCATCGGTCAGCATGCGGATCGCGCCGTCGATGCCGGCGGGCGTCAGCAATGACGACACTTCCTTGAGCGGCACGTGGGAGGTCACGCGTGCCGTCCAGAGTTTGTCGAGCACGTTGAATTCGCCGCAGCGGCCCTGGTAGTCCAGCAACTTGGCAAACCAGCGCATCTCGTCTTCTTCGTGCATGCCGCCCAGGCGCATCGCACCCTTGTTGAGCGGGCCAAAGCACAGCGCATCCGCGCGGCCTTCGCTCACCATGCGCGCGCCCAGGGTCAGGCCCTCCAGCATGAAGGCGCCATTCTCGCGAGTGGCCTGGCCGGGCGTGAACGTGGCGCCCGTGCCGGGCCAGTCGATGATCTCCAGCCAGTAGGACGCTTGCGGCAGTGCAACGCCGGCCGCGTGTGCGCCGGCCGCCAGCGCGGCGCGGCTGGCGATCAGCGCCACGCTGGCCCGCGCGGGCAGTTGCGGGTCGGCCAGCAGGCGCGCGACGATCTCGGGGCCGATGCCGGCGGGGTCGCCAATAAACAGTGCAATACGGGGCAGCGTGGCCATGGCTTGATTCACTTAATCCATCTTGATGTTCTGGTCTCGGATCAGCTTGCCGAAGCGGTCATAGTCCGCTCTCTGCAGCTGGATGAACTGCTCGCGCGAGAGCGTGCCGGGATCGCCGCCAAGGCCGCGCAGCTTGCCCTGTACCTCGGGCAGTTGCAGGGCGGCATTGAATTCCCGAGTCAGGCGTTCCAGCGCGGGCGCGGGGGTCTGGCGTGGCGCGTAGAACGCGTACCACGTGCTCATGTCCGCGCCCTTGATGCCGAGCTCCTGCAGCGTTGGCACATCCGGCAGCGCGGACGCCCGCTTGGGCGTGGTCACAGCCAGCGCGCGCAGCCTGCCCGAGCGGATATGCGGCATGGCCGAGGACGATGTATCCAGCATGATCTGCACCTGGCCCGCCATCAGGTCCACATGGGCCTGCGAACTGCCTTTGTACGGTACGTGGACCATCTGCGTGCCAGTGGCCTTCATGAACAGTTCCGCAGCCATGTGCTGCACGCTGCCAATGCCCGAGCTGGCGTAGCTGAACTTGCCGGGCTGCGCCTTGATCTGCGCGACCAGGGACGCCACGCTGTCGACATTGACCTGCGGCGCTACCAGCAGCACGTGCGGGACCACCAGGGCCAGGCCGATCGGCGTCAGGTCCTTGAGCGGGTCGAAGTTCAGCCGCATCAGCTGGGGCGCGATCACCTGCGGCGAATTGGTCGCGGCCAGCAGCGTGTAGCCATCGGCCGGCGCCTTGGCGGTGAGGTCCGCGGCGATGGTGTTGGCCGCGCCGGGGCGGTTGTCGACCAGCATGGGTTGCCCCATGGGGCCGCTCATCTTGTCCGCGAACAGGCGCGCCACCACATCGGTGCCGCCGCCCGGCGGGGCGCCGACATTCACGCGGACAGGCTTGTCGGGGTAGGCGGCGAAGGCTTGCGCGCAGAGCCCGAGCAGGGACACTGCGCAGAGGGCGCGCAACCGCGCGCGAGGTGTTTGCATGGGGAGTCTCCTGGCCGTCGCGCGCCGTCATGGGCGCGCTTATCGTGATTCCTGCCCCGCACTATGCCGGCACCAGGCACCGCCGGCCATCAACCTTTCGGCGTTCCTGCGTTCACATTTGGTGAATCCACCCCCGCCAGCAGCGGTATCAGGGCCCGGGCGGCGGAGGATAGCTCCATCTGCGGCTGGTGGCACAGCACGAAGCGCCGGCATGCCCATGTCTCGTCGATGGCGAGGTGCCGGAATGCCTTGCCGCGCGCGAACATCGCGGCCACCGACGCCGGCATGATGCCGATGCCGATCTGTCCGGCGATCATTGCGATCATGCTGTCGAAACTGCCCACGCGAACGCGCATGCGCAAGGGCCGGCTGGCCGCCACTGCCAGCCGGCCGAGCGTGATGGAGATGGAGGCGCCTTCGGTCAGGCCGATCACTTCATGGGCCAGCAGGTCATCGATGGTCACCTTGCGCAGGCCAGCGAGCGCATGCGCGTGGTGCGCCACCAGCACCAGCCGGTCCTCGCGATAGGGCAGCGTGGGCAACGCGATTGGCCCGACCGTGCTCTCGAAGACGCCGACGTCCGCCAGCCCGCGCTTGACCGCCTGGATCACACCCACGCTGTTGAGCTCCTGCAGGTCCACCTTGATGTCCGGCCACGCCGCATGGCAGCGGCCAAGGTCGGCGGGCAGGAACTGCACCACGGCCGATGTACAGGCGGCGATCCGGATCACTCCCCGGTCGCCGTGCAGGAACGCGGCGGCGTCGTCCTGCATCCGGCCAACGGCATGGATCAGGCTGCGCGCATGCGCCAGCATCGCGCGGCCCGCATCGGTCAGCGCCATGCCATGCGGGCGGCGCTCGAACAGCGGCAGGCCGAGCTGCGCCTCCAGCTCGCGAATGCGCCGTGACGCGGCGGCCGGCACCAGGCACAGTTGCTCCGCGCCACGCGTGATGCCACCCAGCTCCGCGGTGGCGATGAACAGGCGCATGGTGGTCAGGTCGAAACGCAGGCTGGCAGCGGTACTGGCCGCCAGGCGGGCAGCGGGGGAGCTTGGCATGGGCGTCGGGGATCCGGTCTCGGGTGCCTTGGGGGAGGCTGAGGCCAGAGTTTATGGCATGGCCGGCCGTCCCGGCAGAGGCCTCACGACAGCGCGGCGATCAGCTTGCTCTGTGCAGATACCGGCTGGCGACCCCGCTTGCGCCGGTAGTTGCCGTCCGCGTCCATTTCCCAGGTGTCGCGGTTGTCCTTGAGGTAGACCTTCAGGCCTTCCTCGATCACGCGATCCTTGAGGGCTTTGTCCAGCACGGGGAAGCACACCTCGATGCGCCGGAAGAAGTCGCGGTCCATCCAGTCGGCGCTCGATAGCCGCACGTCTTCGGCCTTGTCGTTGTAGAAGTAGAAGATCCGCGCATGTTCCAGGAACTGGCCAAGCACGGAGCGCACCCGGATATTCTCGGACAGGCCCGGAACGCCGGGACGCAATGCGCAGGCCCCGCGCACGATCAGTTCGATCCGGGCGCCGTCGCAGGATGCCTGGTACAGGGCCTGGATGATCTTTGGCTCCAGCAAGGCGTTCATCTTGGCGATGATCAATCCCTTGCGGCCAGCCTTGGCGTGCTTGCCTTCGCGGCGGATGGCTTCGAGCAGCGCCGTGTGCATGGTGAACGGTGATTGCCAGAAGTGCGCCAGAGTGCCGGGGTGGCCAAGCCCGGTCAGTTGGGAGAACACGTTGGCTACATCGTCGACGATGGCTTCCTTGCAGGTAAACAGGCCGAAGTCCGTGAAGCTCCTGGCCGTCTGCGAGTGATAGTTGCCGGTGCCGATATGCGCGTAGCGCCTGAGTTTCTTCCCTTCGCGCCGCACCACCATGGCCATCTTGGCGTGGGCCTTGTAGCCAACCACGCCGTACACCACATGCGCGCCGGCTTCTTCAAGCTGGGCTGCCCAGTTGATATTGGCCTGCTCGTCGAAGCGGGCCAGCAGCTCCACCACCACGCTGACCTCCTTGCCCCTGCGCGCGGCGCCGATCAGCGCTTCCAGCAGTGCCGAGTCGTTGCCGGCGCGGTACACCGTCTGCTTGATGGCCATCACCTCCGGGTCTTCCGCGGCCTGGCGGATGAAATCCACCACGAGCGAAAACGACTGGTAGGGATGGTGCAGCAGGATATCGCCGTCGCGGATGGCGCGGAACATGTCGGGCTGGTCCTGCAGCGCCTTGGGCAGGCCGGGCCGGCACGGCGGGTACTTCAGGTCGTCGCGGTCCACGCTGTCCGGGACCGGCAGCAAGCGCACCAGGTTGACCGGGCCATTCACCGAGAACACCTCGGCATCCTCCAGGCCGAACTGGTTCTGCAGGAAGCGGGTCATCTCCTCGGAGCAGTTGTCCGCGACCTCGAGCCGCACCGCATCGCCAAAATGCCGCTGCGGCAGCTCGCCCTGCAACGCATCGCGCAGGTTCTTGATTTCTTCCTCGTCGACGAACAGTTCACTGTTGCGGGTGACGCGGAACTGATAGCAGCCGCGCACGCGCATGCCGGGAAACAGCTCGCAGACGTGGGCATGCAGGATGGAAGACAGGAACACGAAGCCGTGTTCGCAGCCGGAAATCTCCTTTGGCAGCAGGATCACGCGGGGCAGGGCCCGGGGCGCCTGCACGATGGCCGCGTTCGCCTCCCGGCCAAAGGCATCCTTGCCTTCGAGCTCCACGGCGAAGTTCAGGCTCTTGTTGAGCACGCGCGGAAACGGATGCGCCGGGTCCAGGCCAATGGGGGTGAGCACCGGCATCAGTTCACGGAAGAAATAGCTGCGGATCCACTCGCCCTGTTCCTGCGTCCAGTGCGGCCGGCGCAGGAAGCGGATCCCCTGGCGGTCCAGGTCCGGGACCAGCACTTCGTTGAACAGGCGGTACTGTTCCGCGACCAGCTTGTGGGTGCGGGCGCTGACAAGCGCGTAGATCTGCCGCACGTCCAGTCCGTCCGGGCCGGTGGTCGCCGGCGCCTGCAGCTTGATCTTCTCCTTCAGGCCGGCAACGCGGATTTCGAAGAACTCGTCCAGGTTGCTGCTGAAAATACAGAGGAAGCGCAATCGCTCCAGCAACGGGATGTCTTGATTCTCGGCCTGGGCGAGCACGCGCCGCTGGAACTCCAGCTGGCTGGCCTCACGGTTCAGGAAGAGCTGCTGCACGTTGGCGCCGAGGTTGGCGCTGGCGCTGGCGAGGAAGTCCTCCGGAGCGCCGTGAACGTCACTCGGGGCAAGGGGGAGGGAAGGGGCGATCTCAAGTGGAGCTGCCGAGCCTTCTTCCATGATGCGCTTTAATCCTTCTCTGGGAATGGATCATCGTGCGCCGATGACCTGTTGGGTAGATATTACCGCGTGGCGTGGCGCTTGAGGAGTGGATGCGGTGCACGTTTCCCGATCTGCACCTGTGCGTTGTGGTCGGCGGGCCACGGACGGGTGTCTAATTGTGTCCGATCCAGGCTGCCTTTCGGGAAAACCCTGCTGGGAGTGAGGTCCGGCACCCCATGGGAATTGCAGTTACCCTGTCGCGCAATGATGGACTGATACCGAGAAAACACCATGCAAAAAACGCTGAAAATCGATTTTGTCTCCGACGTCGCGTGCCCGTGGTGCGCCGTTGGGCTGAGTTCACTGCAACAGGCGCTGGCGCAGCTTGGCGATGAGGTTTCGGCAGATATCACGCTGCGCCCATTTGAGCTCAATCCAGACATGGGGCCGGGAGGCGAATCGATCCAGGAGTACATGGCGCGCAAGTATGGCCGCACCGAAGCGCAAATCGTGCAGAGCCAGGCCATGATCCGGCAGCGTGGCGCCGACGTCGGCTTTGAGTTTGGCTCTCGTACCCGCGTGTACAACACGTTCGACGCGCATCGGCTATTGCATTGGGCAAGCCTGGAGGGGCGTCAGCTGCCGTTGAAGATGGCGCTGTTCCGCGCGTACTTCACCGAGTCCAAGGATGCCAGCAATCATGAGGTCCTTATCGAGGCAGCGGCTGCGGCCGGCCTCGATCCCGAAAAGGCACGCACTGTACTTTCCGGCGACTCGTATGCGACGGATGTCCGCGAGATGGAGAAGCATTACCAGGACATGGGCATCCGTTCCGTGCCTTCGATTATCTTCAATGGCCAATACCTGGTAAGCGGCGGGCAGCCGGTCGAAGCGTTTGAGAGTGCCATTCGGGAGGTTTTGGCAAAAGGCTGAAGGGGCGCTCGTCTATCGACGACGCCTGCGCTAGCACTGCAGCCATGGACGTCTTGCGCCGGCGGGTCTCGGCGCGTCGCGCAAGCAAAGTCGCTCGACGCTTGCCCCCGGAAGTGTTGCCTTCCTGCATACGTACTGTCACCTAATGCTGCGTTGCGTCATTTTCTTTGCTATAGTAGGGAAAACCCGATAAGGGTAATCCCTAGGAAAGAAAGCCATGAACACGCAAAGCGACATCAAGATGACGGATCAAATGGAACGCGATCTGATCGAGCGCGAACTTGGTCCTCGCAGTCCCGGCCTGGTGGCCGACGTAAAGAGCGCCATCTCCGCCGTCCAGCATGTACTGAGCCGCCTGCAGAACCAGGCACGCAAGGCAAAGGTCGTCTACGCGAACGGCTGATCGTTCAGGTAGCCTTGGCGTCCGACTGTCGGGCGAGATCATCGAGCAGGGCTTTGGCCTGCTTCCAGTCGGCGAGGTCGAAGCCCTCGATGAAGCTGCCATGGATATCAGCCAGCGTATTGCGCGCTGCGTCCAGCTTTCCTTGTTGGCTCCATAGCCTTGCCAGGCTCAGTGTTGCTTGCAGTTCCAACGATCTGGCACCCTGCGCGCGGGCCACCGCAATCGCCTTGTGAAAGCACGCTTCAGCCTCGTTTTGGCTCGCTAGTGTAGAGGGCCTATCTTTTGCTCGCCGGAGCAGCAATTCGCCCCTGAGCCTATGCAGCTTGGCTTCGTCGACTTGCTCCCCAGTTTCTTCGGCCAGCACGAGTGCCTCGGCCACCCGGTCAAGTCCGGCGACGACTTGACCCGCTTTTGCATAAGCATCGGCCAGCAGGGCAAGCAGACCTGGCCTTCCGAGCGCCGCACCGGTCGTCTCACATGCTCGCAGGCCATGGTGTATCCGGGCAATCCCATCTTCATGACGTCCCCCCTCGGCCAACGCCCAGCCTTGCAGGACTGCTCCCAATCCCTGATAGAACGGAAGCCCTTGCTCATCCGAGACCGCGATGGCGGCTTCGGCGTACTCGCGAGTCAGTTCGAACTCGCCCCGACACTGATGGACTTCGGCCGCGAAGATCAGGCAGAGGGCAAGGTTGTAGGCGTCAGGGCGCGTTCGGGCCAGTGCAACGGCCTTATGGCTATGCGAGAGGGCCAGGTCCGGCTTGCCGAGGTACCACAGGTTCCATCCAAGCGCGGCCATGGCGTGAACAGCCGGGTCACGCCCGTAACCCAGGAGAAAGTCGTACTGGGTCTGGTCTGGGCGCTGCATTATCAACACCTGCTCCATATGAGCGCGAGCCTCGTCTAGCATGCCAAGACGGAAAGCGGTGGCGCCTAGAGCGCGATGCGCCTCTGCGAAATGCTCAGGCTTGCGGGTCTTCAAGGCCAGGCCAAGCAGGCGTTTCCCGAGCGATTTCGCTGTCTCGTACTGTGCGCGCAACTGATAGAACGTCCACAGGCCCAATAGAGCGGAGAAGATGTATTGGGTTTGCCCTTCCAGTTCGCACATTGCCAGCGCACGCTTGTAGTTGGATTCCACCTCTGGGGAGGCCTGGCCTCGCGCGGCCGCCAAGGTCGGGCCGAGAGTCAGTCGCAGCGTAAGCTCCTGGCGCGCGCCCTCCGGGCTGTCGGGCGATTGCTTTAGCAGCTCGATGGCTGTGGATAGCTGGCGGTCGCCTCCGTCAGGGCAGAACGCTGCAGGGCTTGCTGGCCAGCGCAGTGTAGATATTCGACAGCCTTTGGGATGTTGCCGCTGTGGCTGTAGTGGTGGGCGAGCTCGCTGCAATAGTCCTTCAAGCGACTTTGGAATAGCTTTTCGATGGCTTGTGCAGTGCGTTCGTGCAGCGCGCAGCGACGCTCGGAAAGCAGCGAATTGCCAGCGACTTCCTGGGTCAAGGCGTGCTTGAATGCATACTCGATCTCTGGGTAGGCGGGGCGCTCGTAGATGAAATCCGCTGCTTGCAGGTCCGACAGAAGCGGGCGCAGCTTGTCTTGCGCGAGTGCGGTGATGTGCTGAACCAGCGTCAAGGGGAAATCCTTCCCGACCACGGCTAGTGTTTGCAACAGTTCCTTGTGCCCGAAGGGGAGTCGGTCGATGCGGGCTGCGAGTACCCCCTGTACAGTCGTTGGGATGTGCAAAAGAGCGGGAGCTTCCTCGACGCGGTAACAGCCAGGGTGGCCGAGCAGGGCGCCTTCCTCAAAAAGGGTCTGGACGACTTCTTCCATGAAGAACGGGTTGCCTTCGGTCTTCTCAAGGATGAGCCGCTTAAGCGAAACGAGGCTGTGGTCATCCCCAAGCAGGGCGGTTAGCAAGCCTTGGGCCTCAGCTGGCCCCAATGGCTCCAGGTGCAGTTGCGTGTAGTAGCGCTTGGCGGCCCAGTCATGGGTATGCTCCGGTCGGTAATTGACCAGCAAGACGATCCTCGCATCTGGCACGTAATCGACGAAAACGTTGAGGAACGCAGTGGTTTCGCTATCTAACCATTGAAGGTCTTCGAAAATAAGCAGTAGCGGCTGATTGAGGCTTTCCCGGATCAGCAGGTTTGCTATCGCATCAAACGTTCGCTTGCGCCGAATCGTCGTGTCCATGTTTGATAGCGCTGAACCGGGTTCAGTGATGCCAAATAGGTAGAGCAGGTATGGCAGGTGGTCTTCCAGTGAACGCTCCAACGTAAGCAGTCTCCCCACGACTTTTTCGCGACAACTGCGGTCACTATCTTCCGAGGTAATCTGAAAATAGTTTTTCAGGAGCTCAATCAACGGTAGATAGGCAAAGGCCTTGCCGTGCGAAACCGAGAAAGTCTCTAGCAAGAGGCAGCCTTGACGTGACCGCGCCTTGAACTCGTGGAATAGCCGGGATTTTCCTACCCCAGCTTCTCCCTGCACGCCGACAACTTGTCCGTGTCCCTCCTTGGCTAGGGCCACGGCGCTTTGCAGTTGCTGCATCTCATCCTGGCGGCCCACAAATTTTGCCAGTCCGCGATGCGCCGCCACTTGGAGCCGTGTGCGCAAGGCGCCGAGACCCTGTACCTCATACACATCGAGAGGTTCGCGGACACCCTTGACCTGTGTGGTCCCCAGGGCCTTGAAGTCGAAGTATCCCTCTGCCAGCTTGTGGGTGGCCGCACTCACCAGGATGGACGCTGGCCTGGCCATACCTTCCATCCGTGACGCAATGTGGATAGTGTGGCCTACCGGATCGTAGTCGGTGTGCAGGTCATCTTTGCGGATCGAGCGCACAACGACCTCGCCGGAGTGAGTGCCGACCCGGATCTCCAGCGGAACGCCCCGGTCCAGGCGAACCCGGTCACTGTGGCGGCGCATCGCCTCCTGCATGCGCAGCGCCGCGTAAAGGGCTCGCAGCGCATGGTCCTCGTGGGCAATGGGGGCGCCGAACAGAGCCAGGATACCGTCGCCCAGGAACTTGGCGACATAGCCCTCATAGTGGTGCACGGCCTCCATCATCAGCGCCACCACGGGGTCAATCAGGCGGCGCGCCTCCTCGGGGTCCAGGTCCTGGATCAACGCTGTGGAGCCAGCCATATCGGCGAACAGCGCGGTGATGGTCTTGCGCTCCCGCCCCTGGCTTCCATGGCCGCCAATTCAGCCAGTCCTCGCCGCAGCTTGGGCACCTTCGTACAAGCTTGCCGCCGCACTCCTCGCAGAAGTTTCCCAGCGCGAGATTATCGAAGCCACAAGTCGCGCAGCGCATGATGCCCCCCGTCTTCGCACGCCCTGGATCATTAGAGTAGAGGCTTGATCGGCCGTCGTAGCAAGCCAGGCCTTGCACCATCGAACTTTGCTGGAGACATCGGTGAGGCGAGACCGAGCCCGATGCCGCAACGGGGACGGTCGCCCGACGTCGTCGCCTCTTCTCGTGCTGCCCTTCGCCAGCGTCATCGGCTGGATCCGGTGCAGTGCCGATATCAGCACTATGCTTGCGCTTATCGCAATTGAAGGTCGGCGTGAAGTGCTGCTCGTTTCAGTTGCGGACTACCCCCTTGATCATGGGGCGCGTGTCGTTTGGCTGGGGCGTTTGACGAGGAAGTTTCCTTTCAGTGTCGCCCGGGTTTGGCTTGTCGCCGGCCCGTATTCCAAACAGCAGTTCCTCAACCGTGCTCCAATAAGAGTCGACGACGGCCGGGTCGGATGCGGAAAGCTTGTTGGTCGCCAGCATTTCCGAGCCAAAAGTGGAAAGTGTCGATGTCAGGCTGATCATCAAATAATGGAGGATGATAGGCTCGACTCTAGGCAGAACGCCTTCCTCCTGCGCTTCTCGGATTTGCGGCAGCACTCGATCAATCAGCGGCCGAAGTATCGTATCTGCGAGCCATTGAAGCCGCGGACTATACTCAAGGAACTCCTGAAGCATAAAGCGATGAAACTCAGGGAAATTCACCGTAAATTCGAATAGGGCACGGTACAACAGCCTCACCCGCTCTGCGGCCCTGACCGGTGGAGCATCCTCCAGATATCCCTCCCACTCGTGGCTGATACGATCGAACACATGTTCGGCTACCGCCTCCCAGAGGATGTCCTTGGTTCGGTAGTGGTAAGTGATCAGCGGATGCTGCAATCCGATTCGGTCTGCGATGCTGCGAATGCTTGCAGCCCCGAATCCCTTCGAGGCAAATTCGGAAAGTGCTGCATTCAGGATTGCTGTCCGTGTTTCCTGCGCTCGCTGCTGTTCTGCGCGTTGGAGTTCGGGCGGTCGCCGACCCTTCCTGGCTTGGCTCTGCTTGGAATCCGTACTTCGCACCATCTGTCCTCCTGAATAAGGTTTCTCCACCGGTGCACCGGTCGCTAGCGTTCGATCCGACCACCGAAGCATCGCTGCCGCCGGTTGAGGGCAGTCGCTACGTGCGCTTTACGGACGTATTATATAGACATCGGCGCACGGCGCTCGTTTCCCGCCAAGTGATCGTTTCTACACCAGCCCGGCTACTCATCGAACGGATGCGAGGAATGGGGCTTTCCGACACCAATTTGAACGCTAGTTTGCGTGCCTGTGAGTGCTGCAGGCCAATTTTCGTGTACGCATTCCCCACACTTAGGCCATCCCCCCGCTTAGGCCATTCCCATCGAAGCCCCGCTGCTCCGGTGCTCTACACCGCAGCTTCCCTCCAAAGGCGGTGCTAGCCACGCCGCCTCGCTGCGTTCGGACTTCCTATTTCAGAACCGTCGAGTTTCGTTAAGTACTTACAAACTTCGCGGCACGTACCAGACGCGGGGCGTCGGGATTTCATGTCACCAGCAAGTGCACAGAAAGCCCATAGGGATAATCCCACCAATACAAAGCTTTACGAGTGGAAAGTTTACTACTACTCTGTGTACAGGTTTCGTGATGTTCATGCGGTAGCGCGCCTCGAAGCGCTGAGAGGGGAACAGGGATGAAGCGAATGTCTTCAGCTTCCGTGTGTTTCACCTGCCGCGGTGGACGCTTATAGGAATGTGACGCTATATGTCCTCGCGATCGTGACTTGACCAATACAGCCCAAGATCGAGGTCTCCCCGGTTTTCTCAACCATCTCCCGTTCGCCAAGGAAAGGTAATGGAAAGTACAGAAAATGTTCGTCGCGATATGCGTGAATTCCTCAATCGAATGCCAATGGGGAAAAAGCAATGGGCGGTCTTTCTTGTCTGTTTTGCAGCTACCGCGATCGAGGGCTTTGACACAATTGTGATTGGGTTCATCGCGCCGGCCATCAGCCAGAGTTGGAAACTCTCGAGCGCAGCGCTCTCGCCTTTGGTCGCATTTGGGCTATTTGGATTGTTGATCGGCTCAATTGTTGGTGGGACGCTGGCTGATCGCGTTGGACGCAGGGTAGTGAGTATTGTGGCGATTGCGTGGTTCGGCATTGCGGGCATTGCGTCCTGCGAGGCTCAATCGATCGTCCAGCTTATTTCTTGGCGATTCATAACCGGTCTAGGCATCGGGGCTGCGATGCCTGCCACGTCGGCTCTCGTGGCGGAATTTAGTCCAGACCGTTCGCGCTCCGCGATGCTCGCGTCGATGTATTGCGGCTTTCTCTTCGGAGCCGCCGCTGCTGGCTTTGTGACCTCCTTCGCAATTGGTGCATTGGGGTGGAGGGGCATGCTCCTATTGAGTGGTGTAATGCCCCTTTGCGTCGTGATCCTCCTGGTATGGCAGGTTCCAGAGTCCCCCCTTTATCTGGTAGCAAGCAACAAGTCGGACACGGCGGTGAAGCGCGTTGTGGCAAAGATCTTTCCGGCGGTAGATTGTTCTGGCATGCGCTTCTTTCTTGCCGCGCCGAGTGGGAAGCGGTCCGGAATCCGTGCGCTCCTGGGGAAGGAGTATCGACTCGGAACCCTGCTGACATGGTTTGCTGAATTCGCGGGATATCTAGTTTTCTTTCTTATCGGAAGTTGGCTCCCGACGCATTTGAAGCAGGCCGGACTATCGATGCACGATGCTTCGCAATTGTCCTCGATGTTCCAGTTTGGCGCGCTTGGCGGGGCGATCCTCTTCGCTATCCTGGTTCGTCGGTTTAACGTCGCCGCAGTCATATCAGCCTCGTTTGGCGCGGGTTCGGTGCTCATAGTAGCCCTCGGTATGTCAGAAGCGGCGCCTTGGTATGCGGCCGCGGTCTTCCTGGCAGGGCTGGCTATCGGAGGTCCCCTGATATGCGTCAACACCATACCGGGAATCTTTTATCCCACTGCGTTTCGGGCGGCGGGCGGTGGCTGGACCGTTTCGATCGGCAGACTGGGTTCGATTATCGGTTCGGCACTGATCGGCCTGATAGTTGTTTCGAATCTTCCTTACCTGCTCGTATGCGTTGTCTTGTCGATACCGCTCCTGCTAGCTTGCGGAAGCATGATTGCCATGGCGCGTGTTCTCGCGGGACAACAGGGCTTAGGCGGCAAACAAACGGAAAGTGTCGGTTCGGCATCGAAGATCGCGGCCGAATAATACAAGAATATCTGGTTATTTTGATGTCGCTTGATATCGGATTACCACATCCTTTAACAGGAATACCTGGAGGCAAAGATAATGTCAAAAAGAAAGATCGATACACATCAGCATTTTCTGCCGAAGTTGTATGTGGACGCCGTAGGGCTGGACCTCTTGAGCGCGGCGATGCCGGGCGGTGTCGCTCCAACCTGGTCCGCAGAGGCAGCCATCGCAATGATGGATGAGAACGGCATTGACGAAGGCATCTTGTCTATCTCGTCAGGGCCGGCCATTCCGGATGCCGCCACGCTACTGAGGAAATGCAACGACCACGCTGCGGAGCTCCGGTCCCGGTTTAACGGCCGGTTCGGTTCCTTCGCGAGCTTGCCGCTTCCAGACATCGAGGCGGCGTTGAAGGAGGTTAGCTACTGCCTCGACGAATTGAAGGTTGATGGTTTCATCCTTTTCACTAACTACGACGGAAGGTATCTGGGCCACGAGCATTTCACTCCATTGCTGGAGGAGCTTGACAGGCGCGGGGCGGTTGCATTTATTCACCCCAATCAGCCGCCGCATGATATTCCGTCCGTCGCTCCGGCGTCCGTGCTCGAGTATCCCTTTGAGACAACGCGTACCGCCACAAGTCTGATCATGTCAGGGGCGATGAGCCGCTACAAGAACGTCCGGTTCATTCTCTCGCATGCGGGAGGCACTTTGCCTTTTCTTGTGCCTCGGCTCGCGCTCTCCATTTCAATGATGCCGCCGGTCGCTGAGCGAGTAGGTGACTCGCTCGCGGCAGTCAGGTCCTTTTACTTTGACACGGCGCTGTCCGCGGGTACCCCAGCCCTGGCTTCGCTTGCGCAAGTGGCGGACCCTGAGCGCATCCTCTTTGGAACGGATTTCCCGTTTGCCCCGACAAGCGCCATCCGGCGTTTTGGATCGGTATTGGATGCCATCGAGATCCCTGGGATCGAGATGGCAAAGGTGTACGGTGAGAATGCCGCTCGACTGCTTGGGCGTTAGCAGTATGCGGGGCCGGAGGAGGGGCCCGCGATAGCAGCGCCAGAGGATGAAGGCTGGCCCGCACCCACAAGGCGGAAACAAGGCGGAATGAGAAGCCTTGAACGCCCACTAGCACCGGTTCAAGGCTTCAGCATAAGAATTCAGGGGAGACAGAAATGAAGAAGTCACTATTGCCGTTCGTACTGCTGAGCGCAGTTGGTGCTGCACAGGCTCAGTCGAGCGTCACGGTATATGGCGTGGTGGATTCCAACGTTGAATTTGCCACCAACGTGAAGAACGCAAGCGGCGGATCAGACAGCCGATTTGCGGTAAATGGTGGCGGCCTGTCCGGCTCGCGCTGGGGCCTGCGCGGTGTCGAGGATCTGGGCCGCGGTCTAAGCGGTTTGTTCGTGTTGGAAGGCGGCATAGGAGTGGACACTGGCACCTTGCAGCAAGGGGGACGCTTGTTTGGCCGTCAAGCATTTGTCGGCCTGCAGAGTGCCACCTACGGCAAGATCACCCTTGGCCGCCAATATACCTCGCTTGACGAAGCGTTATCCAATTTCTCGCCTGCTTATTATGCGAACACGTATGAGCCGGTGATTGCCGTGGTTGGGCCGGCATTCCGCGAAGACAACACAGTAAAGTACACGGGTACGTTCGGAGCCGTCACCGTGGGCGCCCATTGGTCCTTTGGCACGGGCGCGAGCTTTGGCAGCGTGGGCGGTGCTAGCATCGGCGGCTCCGGCGAAGCCCCCGGCCAGTTCCGCCGCGATTCCGGATACGGTGCCCAAGTCTCTTATCTGGGCGACGTGTTCGGCGCTACTATCGCCTATGATCAGGTCAACCCGAGCATCACCAACGGTAGCACATTCCTTGGTACCGGTACCGTCAAGAAGGCCGCCGCCGCCGTCAGCTACTCCATTGGCCCGGCAAAAATCGAGGGAGGCTATCGCTGGGGCAGGTCGAGTGTGTCTGGGCTGACTCTGGTGCGCGATGACATGTATTGGGCTGGCGCAGCCTACCAGGTCACGCCCGCCTTTGGCCTGACGGTGGACTACTTTTACCAGAGATTCCACTCATCGACTTTGCCCGCTCTGCACCCTCCAGGCAATCCCTGGCAGCTCATGTTCATCGCCGACTACAATTTCTCCAAGCGAACAGACGTGTACTTGACTACTGCTTACTCCAAGAATTCCGGCCTCGCCTTGGACACAGCGTCGATCGGTTTCTCCAATGGCTACCCGCTTGGGGGAACCAAGACCAATATGCTCGGCGTTGCAGTGGGTATTCGACATAAGTTCTGAAACACTTCCAAATCCAATTTTCAAAGGCACCTCAGGGTGCCTTGCCTTTTGCCTTTTGCCCTTTGCCCTTCCGTTAAGTTCTTGAAGGAACGGATGCGCGCACTGTGACGCTCGCGCTGGAGTCGGTGAACTGCGCGATTGCACTGTCAGCGAACACGAGCACGCACCATCGCTCATGAGCGCAGTTTACCTTGCAAACTTTACGTTCGTGAAATATAGTAGTTTTGAACAACGACTAGCGACGAAGCAGGCTTCGCTTTCAAGCGACGACTCCGCTGTCAGTTGAAGGCAAACATGCAAACCAATGGAGTGAGACATGATTGAGGAACGCGACGTCACCGTAACGATGCGAGACGGCACTCGCCTCGCCGTCGACGTCTATCGACCGGATGGCGATGGCAAATATCCAGTGCTGTATGCCTCGGCGCTGCACAACAAGGATCTTCAAGGTCCGGACATTGCCGATGTGCTGCCACCACAGCCCGCGCATGCTCCGCTCTGGTTCGGACCAATTGAAGCAGGGGACACCCGTCGCTTTATCGCTAATGGCTACGTGCATGTCATCGCACAACCCAGGGGCTCCGCGAAATCGGAAGGGCATTACGGCGAAGAGAATACGGACCACTATGACATGATCGAATGGATCACGCAGCAGCCGTGGGCGGACGGCAATGTCGGGATGGTTGGTATCTCAGGTTTTGCTGGGGAACAATGGCGTGCGGCCGCGCAGGGGCACCCCGCGCTCAAGGCCATCTTCCCATACGATGCCTGCAGCGCCTACGGCGGCATGTTTGGATTTCGCGACTTCAACCCTGGTGGCGTGATTCATACCTTCCCTTACTTGCTTGACGTCTTCAGTACCGTGCACGAATCGCGCAGTCTGCCGGGCACGCTATCGGACGAGCAGGAGGAACTATGGCGTGCGGCCATGGCCAATCCCGACTACAAGATGTACATCAACTTGTACAACATTCTGACGCAGAAGGGGCAGCGAACATGGGTGATGTACCACATCATGACGAACCCCTGGGAGCCGGAGGGGACGATCGAGCGAGCCGAGGAGAACTTCCAGTCGATCAAGATCCCGTTCTACACCGGTTCCGGAGCTTACGCATACACCTACAAGCTGCATTGGCTAGGCGCCCAGCACTACTTCGGGAACGTCAAGCAGCCACGCAAGCTGCTTTTCACAGGGCCAGCTCATCTGGAACGGCCATTCCATCAGTACCACGACGAGGTCATTCGTTGGTATGACTACTGGCTCAAGGGTATCGAGACCGGCATCATGGATGAACCGCCGGTTCGCTACTGGGTGATGGGCGCCAACGAATGGCGTACTGGCAGCGACTGGCCATTGCCTGAGACGCAATGGACCAAGTATTACCTTTCCAGCTGGGAGAAGCTCACGACGGATGCACCCCGGCCGAGCGGCGAGATCGGCAATGCGCAGCGGGAGCCCGATGTTTTCTCGCAGATGCCGCTCAAGATGACCACAAAGGTCGAGCGCCTGCGATACATGACGGAACCGCTCCCTCACGACGTTTTGCTCGCCGGCCCGATTTCCCTGACGCTTTACGCAGAAATCGATCAGACAGACACGAACTGGATTGTGGTGCTGAAGGATGTGGGTCCAGACGTATCGGTAGTTACTGCACGCGTTGGTGAACGAACCGTACCAGATACGTTACCGGAACGGGAACTTACTCGTGGATGGCTGAAAGCGTCATATCGGGCGACGGACCCGGATCGATCCACCCCATGGGAGCCGTTCCACAAGCTGACGAAGAACTCCATCAAACCTGTCACGCCAGGCGAGATCGTCAAGTACGAGATTCAGGTGCTGGCGACGGCCAACCAATTCAAGGCCGGACATCGTATCTGCATCGAGATCTGTAGCCTCGATGCGCCTACGGGTACTGGGGCGATGACAGACGTTGAATACATTCCGTATCACGTCTGCAATAGCAACACGGTCACCCACAAGATCTACCGGGACGCGGATCACCCGTCCCACTTGCTTTTGCCGTTGATTCCGCTCGCTAAGCAGGATTCCTGAACTCCGTTTCGTTCATCGAACCTGTTAGCGCAGAAATGAATGGTGTTGGAATATGCGATACCAAAGGACTAGATCATGAAAAGCATCCGATTTGAACGCAACGGAAACGTTGGGAATATCGTACTGGCGAATCCGCCCTACAACCGTCTGGACACGCGTTTCGCCCAGTGCCTCGAGGAAGCCGTTCGCGAAGCCAGCGAAGCCGATATTCGGGTACTTGTCGTTCGCGCCGAAGGGCCGAACTTTAGCCTGGGAGGAGAGGTCCGTGAATGGCCCGGGAAAGACGTAAACTGGTTCCGTACATTCGTCGCGCACGTCAACAGCTCCTATCGCGCAATTGAGGCGCTCCGCGTCCCGACCGTGGCAGTAGTGCAAGGCGCTGCATTCGGTGGCGGCTTTGAGCTCGCGCTGGGTTGTGACTTCATTGTGGCTGCAAGTGACGCACTATTCCAATGTGTTGAGGTGACGACGGCGATGCTTCCCATCGCGGGAGCACTGCAACGACTGGCGGAGCGTGTGGGCCGCAGCCGAGCATCCCGTTTTGCCATGCTGGGCGAACCCATTCCTGGCAGCCTGGCTGGGGAACTTGGGATTGCTACACACGTGGCAGAGCCTGATTCGCTTGAACGTGTCGCGACGGACCTCATTTCGCGACTAGCGGACGGGCCAACGCTTTCCTACGCGGCTACCCGCACGCTCTTGAAGGCTTGGTCAAGCGGCGGCGTTGCTGGCGCCGATACCGTGATGCTGGATGTGACCATGGGCTTATATAACACCGAGGATGCCATCCGGGGATTTGCTAGCACCGCTAAGGCTTTCGACGCCGACCAGGTTCCGCCCGATCTAGTCTTCCAGGGGAAATAATTGGAGCTTTTGGCTTAGGAACGCGCGGCAACCCGTTGCATTCGCAGCGAACAGGTAGCGCTACCGATTTGTTCGATGCAGCACATGAGGCAGTGGACTCCTTCGCATGTGCTGCTTTTTTTCACGAACAGACTTGAGTCCACGGGCTCCCGGTCGCATACAGCGCACCGGTCCCAGACGGTCGCTGAGTCAAGTATGTAGCTGCCCCAGGATCAAAGAGGGTGACGGCACTTATATAGTAGGAGATGAGATATGCCTGAAGTAAAAACAGATGTGCTTATCATTGGAACGGGGCCGGCTGGTTCCGCCTGTGCCGCACTGCTCTCGACCTATGGTATCGAGAACATGGTCGTCAACAACTATCGGTGGTTGGCCAACACGCCTCGAGCGCATATCACAAACCTACGCACGATGGAGGTTCTCCGCGATCTTGGAAAGGAAGTAGAACAGGAAGCTTACCTGCACGCGACCGATGAGGATCTGATGGGAGGAACGGTATTCTGTGAGAGTCTCGTGGGGGAGGAGATCGGTCGCGTGCCGAGTTGGGGGGCACATCCCCTTTCCAGGGCAGAGCGCAGACTGTCCAGTCCTGCAAGGATGAACGATCTTCCGCAGACTTTCATGGAGCCGCTTTTGTTCAAGACGGCTTGCACTCGCGGTACGCAGGCACGGATGAGTACGGAGTACCTGAGCCACACGCAGACCGACGACGGTGTGGTTACGCAATGCCGCGACAAGTTGACCGGAGAAGAATTCACCGTCCGCTCAAAATACCTCGTCGGCGCGGACGGAGGGAACTCCAGGGTCGCAAAGAATGCTGGTCTGCCATTCGAAGGGCAGATGGGTGTGCGAGGGTCCATGAATATCTGGTTCCGAGCCGATTTGTCCGAGTTTGTCGCGCATCGCCCCGCCGTTCTGTATCCGATCATGCAGCCGGGCGCAGAAGTAGGCGGAATCGGGATGGGCCTGATTCGTATGGTCCGACCCTGGCACGAATGGTTGATCGTCTGGGGCTATGACATCAACGAGCCAACCCCTGTAGTCGACGAGGCAAGGGCCACTGCGATCGCGCGCCAGTTGGTAGGCAAGCCGGATCTCGAGATCGAACTGCTGGGCACTAGTACGTGGACGGTGAACAATATGTATGCGACCCGCATGCAGGACGGGCGCGTGTTTTGCATGGGCGATGCCACCCACCGGCACCCCCCGTCCGGTGGACTCGGCTCCAATACCTCGATTCAGGACGCATTCAATCTTGCGTGGAAACTTGCGGCAGTGATCAAAGGGCAAGCCGGAGAAGGGCTTCTGGAGAGTTATTCGACGGAGCGCGCCCCGATTGCAAAGCAGGTGGTCACGCGCGCAAACCAGTCGATCGCCGAATTTGCGCCGCTCTACGACGCGCTCGGCATTGCCGAATCGACGGATGCGGGAGCCATGCAGTCCAATATGCATGCCCGTAGTCAGGCGACCAAGGCTGCGGAAAGGCAGCGCGAGGCAATTCGCGAGGCCCTGGCGCTCAAGCGATATGAGCTGGACGCCCAAGGGGTGGAGATGAACCAACGGTACCAGTCGAGAGCGGTGGCGACTGACGGGAGTACCGAACCGGCCTTCGAGCGCGACCCGGAACTGTATTACCAGTCGACAACATACCCGGGTGCGCGGCTCCCACATGCGTGGGTGTTTGACGCGCGGGGTCGGCAGCATTCAACGCTGGACCTGACTGGCCACGGTCGTTTCGTCATCCTCACTGGCGTGGGAGGTGAAGCCTGGGTGGACGTGGCCTCGGAGGTGGGCAAGAAGCTGGGCGTACAGATCGATGTACGCATCATTGGCCCGCGCCAGCAGTATGCAGACCACACGGGCGATTGGGCTCGTGCCCGCGAAGTCAGCGACAGTGGCTGCGTGTTGACGCGCCCCGATCATCACGTCGCCTGGCGTAGCTTTGCTTTGCCAGCGGACCCCATCGCAGAGCTTCTCCAGGTCATGCTTGGCGTGCTGTCGAGATAGTGGCCGAAGACAGTCAAATGTTGATTGATGATGGTGTAGCGATGAGACGCACTTTTGGGTGATCGGTAACAAGGAAATCGAAGGCAGCGGCGCATGGCTGATACGAGCTCGCGCGTGAAGGCGGCGCGCCCGTCGGAGTGGCTAGAAGTCCACAATTGTGGATGAGGCTTGAAGACGGGTGCGTCGTCACCGAAGATGGACTCTGGCGTTCGGAAAATCCAGTGATTCAGGCTTAGGCTAGCTTCCATGGGCCATAAATCTCGAGCAAAATGCGGAAGGACATTTCCGGAAAGCATCGGCTTATTCCGGCATCCGTGCGCAGCGCTGAAAAAGGGGAGGCGCCATGAGAGCGATCGGGGTTGCTACTGTCGTTGGCCCGTCTATCGGAGGCTGCGCAAAGTCGCCATCCCTGAGCGTGCTCGGTGCCTATTTTCCCGACTGGATGTTCTGCATCATCGCTGGCGTTGCACTTGCCATCGCCTGCTACCTGGTTCTTGAACGCGCCGGGTCCGGATATTGGCTGGGCCCGCCGGCGGTGGCCTATCCGGCACTCACCACACTATTCTCCCTTGTTGTCTGGTTGATCCTGTTCCGGCATTGACCCGTTCGGGAAAAATCATGACAACAACGGACAACAAGAAAAAAAAGGCGTGGCCGGCCGTCGTGCTGGTCGTGGTCACGATGGTGCTGCTGGTCCTGGTCATCTGGTTGCTGGACCGGTCCCCGCGCACCGACGATGCCTATGTCTATGCCGATGCCATCGACGTGGTGCCGGAGGTCAACGGCCGCATTGTCCAGCTCGCTGTGCGCGACAACCAGGCGGTAAGGCAAGGCGACCTGCTGTTCCAGATCGACCCTCGCCCGTACCAGGATGCCCTGACGCGGGCCAAGGCATCCCTGGTCGCACTGGACCAGCAGATCATGCTGCATCAGCGCACGGTGAATGCGCAGCAGTACAACGCCCAGTCCGCCCGGGCAGCTGTCGAGCGCGCCCGGGCTACCGCCACCCAGGCGGCGGACACCCTGCGCCGCACTGAGCCGCTCCTGCCGCAAGGCTATGTGTCCGCGGAAGATGTCGACCGCGCCCGTACCGCGCAGCGCGCCACCCAGGCCGAACTCAATGCGATACAACTGCAGGCGCAGCAGGCCGCTGCAGCGGTAACCGGGGTCGAGGCACTGGTTGCACAGCGCGCCGTAGCCCTGGCAGAAATCTCCCTGGCCGAGCTTCACCTGGAGTTCGCCACCGTGCGCGCGCCCTTCGACGGACGAGTGGCGTCGCTGAAGACTTCGACTGGCCAGTTCGCTTCCGCGCTCAAGCCGGTATTCACGCTGATTGATACCCGCAACTGGTATGTCGTGGCGAACTTCCGGGAAACGGAGCTGAAAGGCATCCGGGCCGGCACGCCGGCCACCGTCTACCTGATGAGCGACACCGGCCAGCGCTTTCGCGGCACGGTCGATTCGATCAGCTATGGCGTCGCGCCCGAAGAAGGCGGCCTGGCGCTGCCCGGCGGCCTGCCACGAATTCAGCGCACGCTTAACTGGGTGCACGTTTCGCAGCGCTTCCCGGTCAAGATCCGCATCGAAAATCCCAATCCGGAACTGTTCCGGGTTGGCACGTCTGCCGTTGCCATCCTGCATGCCGAGGGTGGCAGCGCCGGCGCGCAGCGCTGAGGCCCCGGCATGAGCGCGAGCACCTACCTGCCGGACAGCGTGCTGCGAGCGGGGGCATACCTGCGCAGCCAGCTTGCCCCGTATCCGGGACGCGTCAACATCATGCTGCGCTGCATGCTCACCAGCGCCATCGTGATCGTCGTATCGATGGCGCTGCAGGTCCCGTCCCTGGCGCTCTCGCTGCTCGTGGTGTTCTATGTCACGCAGTCCAACGTCGTGGTCACCCGGCTGGTGGGCATAATGTTCATGGTGGGATCGACGCTGGCCATCGGCCTTTCGATCCTGCTGCTCAAGCTGACGTTTGACTATCCCTTGCTGCGCATCGTGGCGGCCAGCCTGCTGTTCTTCGGCAGCGTCTACCTGATGCGCATCCTGAAGATTGGCATCATCTTCTTCATCGTTGCCATCGTCGTCATCTATGTGCAGACGTTCGTCGATCGCACCGGCGAAGCTGAATTGCTGATCCGTGCCGTGCTGTGGGTCTGGGTCGCGGTCAACTACCCGATTGCGCTGACGCTGCTGATCAACACGCTGCTGCTTCCCGCCGAGCCACAGCGGCAGCTCAAGGCCGAAATCCACCGGCAGCTGGGCGCGGTTGATGCCCATCTGGCCTGCCTGATCGACGGTACGCCGGTGGCCGAGCCCATCACGCCGCTGGCGATCCAGCAAGGCGCGATGACGCTGCAGAAGCTCCTCAAGTTCGCCACCATGCGGGACGCACGCTACCGGCATGACATGCCGCATCAACTGGCCTGCGTTGCCACCGTGTCGCGCCTGTATCGGGCAGCGTCCGACCTGCCGGACGCCATGCCTGGCCCCTCCGCGGCGCCGCTGGTCGCGCTGCGGCAGCTGCGCACGAACTGCCAGGCGCTGGACGCAGCCCTGGCCGCCGACAACCGGTATCAGTACACGCCACCCGCCGCACCCGCCCAGGGCGGCCCCGCGCCCTTGCCGGCAGCCGCAGAAGACATGCAGCGGGCACTGGTGGCGCTGGCCGATGCCGATTCGGCCGCCGGCGCAGCCGCCAAGGCGCCGGCGCAGCCGCCGATGGTGGTGGCGGACGCACTGACCAACCCGACATACCTGAGGTTCGCGCTCAAGACCCTGTTCGCCGTGCTGATCTGCTATGTCTTCTATACGGGCGCCGACTGGCAAGGGGCGCACACGATCATGCTGACCTGCGTGATCATCGCCCTGCCCAGCCTCGGCGCGTCGATGCAGCGGGCGCTGCTGCGCGTTGGCGGCGCGCTCACCGGCAGCGCGCTGGCGCTCCTCATGGTGGTGTTTGTCGTTCCGCATCTCGACAGCATCGTGGACCTGCTGCTGATGACGCTTCCGGTGGTAGCGCTCGCCGCATGGATCGCCGCCGGATCGGAGCGGATCGGCTATGCCGGGACCCAGATCCTGTTCACGTTCTCCCTCGCCCTGCTCGAGCGGTTCGGCCCCACCATCGATCTCACGGAAATCCGCGACCGCATGGCCGGCATTCTGCTTGGGGTTGCCATTTCCACCGTGGTGCAGATGTCGCTCTGGCCGGAAGCCGAAGGCGATGCCTTGCGGCAAAAGCTGGCCGGCATGCTGCGCGCGGTCGCCAGGCTGCTGGAGCCTGCCGGGACCGGCACGGCGCCCGGGCATCTGACCTCGTCCCAGCAGCAACTGCAGACCTGGGCCGCGTTGTCCGATTGCGAGGACACGCTCGCCCGCGTGGCGCTCGAACCAAACTGGCAGGAAGGAGAACAGGCACTGCTCACGCTGCGTGCGCAGGCAGTGCTTGCGCAGGGGCGGGAGATCATGCTGGCGGCCAATGCACTCCACAATGCACTGGAGACCAGTGAGGCTCGCCTGGCCAGCGCAGACGACGGCAAGGTGCTCGCGCTTCAGGCGCAGGCCGCCGCGCTGCTCGGGCACTATGCCGACGCCCTGGTTGCCAGGCCCCCCTCGGCGCAGGCGCCGCGGCCCGTCGAGTTCCCCGTGCCCGGCGATGAGCAACTCCCGGAGCCGGTTCTCTCGGCGATGCACAACCTGGTTCGCCAATTGTGCGGCCTGCCCGACTGGCAATCGGCGGCGGCAACTTTCCCCATGGTGCTTCGTGAATCCCATGATGCCGGTTGACTGCAGGCCATCCGGCCTGCCTTATCTGCCCAGTCGGCTCGCCGTCAACCTGCTGGCTGTCGGGCTCCTGCTCGTCGCGGGTGGCTGCGCCCTGATCCACGAAAACGGGGTGCCCACACCGGAAATCTCCGTTGATCAGATCCGCCTGGCCGACGATATCCGCCTGGCGCGCGATGGCTGGCCAGAGGCGCGCTGGTGGACGCGCTACGATGATCCCCAGCTCGACGCCCTGATCGAGCGCGCGCTGGCGGATGCGCCGAGCATGGAGGTCGCGCGCAGGCGCGTCGCACAGGCTAAGACGGACGTCGAACTGGTCAAGTCCGGTACGGGCCTGCAGGCGGTGGCCATTGGCGTGATCGATCGCGAGCACGCTTCCGCCAACGGCTTCCTTGGGCCATTCGCGAGGAACGAGCCGGCTCTCGGTCTCGACGGTCCCTGGTATACGGAGGGCATCGTCGGGGTCGGCGCCAGTCTCGACATCGACCTCTGGGGTCTGCACCGCGCGGAAGTTGCCGCATCAATCGGGCTGGGCAATGCGCGCCTGGCCGAAGCGTACGCTGTCGAGCTGGAACTCTCCACCGATGTGGCGCAGTTGTACTACGGCATCCAGACCAACCACCAGTTGGTCGAACTGCTGGAGCAATTCCGGGAGGTGGCTGGCTTCTCGGTGCAGACGCACCAGGCTCGCGCAGCACGCGGGTTGGAATCTCGCACGCTCGTCGAGGAGGCGCAGGCGCAACAGTTGACGGTGGAACGCCAGCTTGTGGCGGCGCGCGGCACCGGACGGCAGTTGCTCGAGTCGCTGCGGGCACTGATCGGCGCCGGACCGAGCGACATGCCTGAGATCCGGCCAGTGCCGCTGCCCCGGATCAGCGCTGGCGTGCCGGAAGCGCTGTCGTATGAGCTGTTGGCGCGGCGTCCGGACCTGCAGGCCTTGCGGTGGGTGGTGCAAGCCTCCTTCGACCGGATCGATGCCGCCAAGGCCGCCTTTTATCCGCGCTTCGACATCCGGGCCTTCTTTGGCTTCAATGCCCTTCACCTGTCGGACCTGTTCACCCGCGCAAGCCAGCAGATCAACCTGATTCCCGGCCTCACCTTGCCGATCTTCGATGGCGGGCGGCTGAACGCAAACCTGGGCGGCGCCCGCACGGCGAGCAACACGCTGATCGCGCAGTACAACCAGGCCGTGCTCAATGCGGTGCGGGACGTGGCCGTTACCGGAACACGCCTGCAGGCCCTGGACGACGAGGCACAGCTGCAACGACGCAAGGTTCAGGCCATTTCATTCGCGCGCGACAGTGCCGAAGCACGGTACCAGCGAGGGCTCGGCAGCCGGTACCTGGCAATGGAAGCGCGGCAGCCGCTGATTGCCGAGCAGATTGCGCTGCTGACTGTCGATGGCCAGAAGCTCAGCCAGGAAATCGCGCTCGCCAAGGCGCTTGGCGGCGGCTACCGCGCCGATGCGCCGGTTGAAGTGAGGCCGCGCTGAGCGCGTCGGGTGCCTGCATCCTGCGAAGTCAGCCTTTGAACGTATCGATCCTACCCGCAATGACTGCATTGATCGGGCATTTTCGGAACCCTTAGCGGCCGCGCGGAGGCCGTCGGCCCGCCGCCTTGGATCGTGGGGCCGATGGCCCGCTTTCGGCTTCGTCTTCCAGATCTGGAAGCACCAATTCTTCCATCAATGCCAGCGTCCGAAGGCAGAACGCGTTTCCGGCAGCACGTTCATCCTCCGAGAAGCGTGCCATTGCCGGTGCGACCGACGACTCTTTGGCAAGCTTCACTACCGCTTGCTCGACCGCTTCGAGCCCCTTCTTCGTAAGATGAACGATAAATCCACCAGCGTGGCCGGGATCGATCATGCGCTCTACCATGCCGTGACCGGCAAGCCTGTCAATCTTCTTGGTAATTGCCCCAGAGGTTACGATAAGAGCGCGATACAGGTCCGTGGGGCGCTTTGCATATGGGGGGCCTCCCCGACGCAGTGCAAGCAACACGCGCATGTCGGACCCGCTGATGCCCCATACGCGCTGACACATCCGATCAAAAGCTCGCTCGACGAGCGTACCGAGCCGCATGAAATAGATCGCGAGCAGGAAGTTTGAAAGATCCAGATCGCTTCGCTCATGCTGCCACTGCAGCGTAATGAGTTCGATGTGACTGCTGCCAGACAAACGTGGCTTTCGATTCGAATCCGGCGACGTAGCCGACGCCGGCTTCTTGGGCGTTCGGCGGGGTGTAGGTTGCTTCGCGACGGCGGCGGTCATCGATTTTGCTTCCTTGGAAGGACGAAGTTTAGTTGCTGCCGCTTGTTACCCACAGCGCGGCCGCGCTCCATTGTACGTAATTTCCCAGATTCGACGAAGCGCATGGTGCGGTGGCAAGGGTTCGGGATGATCGATGCTCGATGGTCTCAAGCACCCGGCCGCCCGGCACAAGAGCATCCCGGTCAAGCAGCTGGAAGCAACCCCGTGCGACTCCGTGCGAAACAAGCTGACGCCACAACCGAACATTTGTTGGTACTTTACTTTACGATCGTATAATATATAAACATCGATGGTTAGGGGGGGGCAACGAGCTCGCCCGCAGCACTCTGGAGACGAGTATGACGATGCAGCCTGGGACGTCCCGGCGCGAGATTGACGCGACCTTGCCCGCCAACGGGCTGTCTTATGTGAAGGGTGACACCACCTCGCCGCTTAGCGAACAGACCATACCGGCTCTACTAGCGGAAACGGTTCAGCATCATGGTCGGCGTTCCGCGGTCGTTTTCCGCGAACAGGGCATCCGCTGGAACTGGCAGGAGTTCTCCGACGCCGTGAATGCCATGGCCGCAGGCCTTCACGCCCTCGGCCTGCGCCGAGGCGATCGCATTGGTATCTGGTCGCCTAATCGCGTTGAATGGACGGTGACACAGTTCGCTACGGCCCGCCTTGGCCTGGTATTGGTCAATATCAATCCGGCTTATCGACTGGCCGAGCTGGAATACGCGCTTAACAAGGTGGGCTGCAAGGCGATCGTCGCGCCTGAGTCTTTCAAGACTTCGCGTTATCTGGAGATGCTGCAGACCCTGGCACCCGAACTCCAGCACTGCGAGCCAGGCGCGTTGCAGGCGGCGAGGCTCCCGGCACTACGCTGGGTAATCCGCATGGAAGATGTGCTTACGCCCGGCATGCTGACCTATCGGGACGTGATTGCGCGCGGGGTGGGGGTGGAAGTCAGCGAGCTGGACGCAATATCCGCAAAACTCGATCCTCACGATCCAATCAACATCCAGTTCACGAGCGGCACGACTGGCGCACCAAAGGGTGCCACCCTGACACACCGGAACGTCATCAACAATGCACGCTTCGTAAGCATGGCCATGAGCCTGCGGGAGGAGGACCGGTTATGCATCCCGGTCCCGCTATACCACTGCTTTGGCATGGTGATGTCTGTGCTGGTGTGCACCATCACCGGCGCCTGCATGGTTTTCCCGGGCGAAGCGTTCGACCCGGCGGCGACTATGGCCGCGGTCAGTGAAGAGCGGTGCACCGCTCTTCACGGTGTGCCGACCATGTTCATCGCTCAGCTTGATCACCCGGACTTCGCGACTTACGATTTCTCCAGCCTGCGCACCGGCATCATGGCGGGCGCCCCTTGCCCGATCGAAGTCATGAAGCGAGTGGTGGCCGACATGCATATGACGGAAATCACCATTGCCTACGGCATGACCGAGACGAGTCCTGTCTCTTTCCAAAGCGCCACGGATGATCCTCTCGACAAGCGAGTCTCCACCGTGGGACGGGTGCAGCCGCATCTGGAATGCAAGGTGGTGGATACGGACGGTCAGATCGTACCGGTCGGCGCCACGGGTGAGCTCTGTACACGCGGATACTCGGTCATGCTCGGCTATTGGGACGATGAAACACGCACACGCGAATCGATCCGCGACGGCTGGATGCACACCGGTGACCTGGCCACGATTGATGCTGATGGATACTGCAATATCGTTGGCCGGGTCAAGGACATGCTGATCCGCGGCGGCGAGAACGTCTACCCTCGCGAGATCGAGGAATTCCTGTTCCGCCATCCGAAGGTGCAGTCGGTGCAGGTATTCGGCGTGCCTGACCCCAAGTATGGCGAGGAAATCTGCGCATGGATCGTGCTCAAGCAGGGGCAGGGCGCCACCGAGGAGGAGATCCGCGACTTCTGTCGGGACCAGATCGCTCACTACAAGATCCCGCGCCATATCCGGTTTGTGAGTGAAATGCCGATGACTATCACTGGAAAGGTGCAGAAGTTCGTCATGCGCGAGAGTATGACCCGTGAACTCAATCTCGGCGAAAGCAAGACCGCTTGACTCTGGGCACGCGCAGCTTTTGGCGTTCGCTATCGAAGCAGCCGCGTAGCCCACCATAGCGCAATACCAGGACATTGACATGCCCCATAATGTGAAGATTGTCGAGGTCGGTCCGCGTGACGGACTGCAGAACGAAAAGACGCTGGTAACCACCGACGTCAAGGTCGAACTGATCAACAGGCTGTCCGACGCGGGCTTTGCAAATGTCGAGGCCGCGTCGTTCGTGTCGCCGAAGTGGGTGCCGCAGATGGCCGATGGCGCCGACGTCATGGCGTGCATCGCCCGGCGCCCCGGGACGCTTTACTCGGTGCTGGCGCCGAACATGAAGGGGTTCGAAGGCGCCATCGCTTCCGACGCCGACGAGGTGGTGATCTTCGGTGCCGCCAGCGAGGCGTTCTCGCAGAAGAACATCAACTGCTCGATCGCCGAATCCATGACACGCTTCGAACCCGTGGCCGCGGCGGCAAGGAAAGCCGGTGTGCGACTGCGCGGCAGCATCTCGTGTTCGCTCGGCTGCCCGTATCAGGGCGAGGTGCCAGTCCGCGCCGTGGTGGACGTGGTTCGCCGCATGCGCGAACTCGGCTGCGATGAGATCGACATTGCCGATACGATCGGGGTTGGCACGCCGGGCAAGGTGCAAGAAGTAATGCGCGCCGCTGCTGCCGAGTTTCCGATCGATCGGCTGTCGGGCCATTTCCACGACACCTACGGCCAGGCGCTCTCGAACATCCTGGCCAGTCTCGAAGTCGGCATCGGCATCTTCCACGCATCTGTAGCAGGCCTTGGCGGCTGCCCCTATGCCAAGGGCGCTACCGGCAACGTGGCGACCGAGGACGTGCTGTACATGTTGCACGGCATGGGTCTGCACACCGGTATCGAACTTGATGACGTGGTGCGTGCCGGCGACTTTATTTCGCACGCAATTGGCCGGTCCAACAACTCGCGCGTTGGCAAGGCGCTGCTTACGAAGTGGGCGTCCCGTTCGAGCTAGCCAGTGTCCTGTTCCGTTGATTCGCTCACAAAGTCTACTGAGCTTGGCAAGGATCGAATCAGCGGAGGCAGTCCAATTGAATGGCTTGCACTTCTGGTTGTAGTGAGCGACGAAGTGATTGATCTTTTGAGCCTCTTTTGAATTTCAAGTGGGTGGTATCGTGGGCGGATTCCAGGTAAAGAAGAACACAAGCGATGCACAGCAAACTGTTTGAAGCAGCCCTTG